>NZ_JALKBB010000058.1:0-7718 GCF_023016025.1 Arenibacter sp. S6351L
AGACCTTGGCCGAATGGTGCAAAAGGAAAAGGGTCGAACTAAGGTTCATTCAACCTGGAAAGCCCATGCAAAATGGTTATATGGAACGCCTGAACAGGTTTTATAGGGAAGATGTACTGGATGCATATTGGTTCAACGATCTGCACCAGATAAGAACCCTGACCGATAAATGGAGGGAGGACTACAACAGGAAGCATCCCCACTCCGCTTTGGGAGATATACCACCTAGGGAATACAAAGACCGTTTCGGGGAAGAATTCTTCCCCGAACCGACCAATATTAAAGAAAAATTGTTGAATTTAGAGATGTCCTAAAAAGGGTAAGGCTACAGGTTCAGGTTGTTTTTCAGGATTATTATATATCACTTCGTTAGTCAATGAGTCTAGTTCTGCTTCGCACTTTTGTTTTTCCTGTCCCATTAGTATCATTGAGAAGAAGAAAATCGATATGTAAAGTAATTTTTCCATATGAATGTTGAGAAATGCAAGCTAACGGTTGGGCTATGATCTGTGGCCGTATTAAAACCACTTTACTATCTGCCCAAGATAAAGATAGTGAAAAGAAGGAAAGTATCCTTCACCTACACACCGGCCATAGATTATAGCCTCGTGTTGTGTGGCGTTTTTATTTTAATTTACAGGTATTCCAACTAGTAATTTTATCAAATCCCAATTTTAACTTGAACCAAGTATTCTTTTAAAATAAATCAGTTTTTAAAACCGCTCCGCTACTCGCATTTGTTACTAACGCTCTATATTGACGAAGCCAACTAGACTTTAGCTCTTTTTTAATAGGAACGAACTGTGATTTTCTTTTTGCAATTTCTTCATCACTTAAACTTACTGATAAAATATATTGATCGACATCAATATAAATCTCATCACCATCCTTTATTAATCCAATCAAGCCTCCTTCAGCAGCTTCAGGACTTACATGTCCAATACTTGCTCCTCTGGTTGCACCACTAAATCTGCCATCGGTGATTAATGCTACTTTATCTCCTAGTCCCATTCCCATAATTAATGAAGTTGGCGCTAACATCTCTTGCATCCCTGGCCCACCTTTTGGACCTTCATATCTGATAACCACAACATTTCCCGCTTTTACTTTACCTCCTAAAATTCCTTCAACGGCTTCAGATTGCCCATTAAAACATACTGCTGTTCCTGTAAATACTCTAGCACCAGTAATTCCAGCAGTTTTGATAACAGCCCCCTCCACTGCTAAATTACCGTATAAAATAGCTAGACCTCCTACTTGTGAATAAGGATTATCAATAGTGTGGATAATATTGGTATCCTTAATATAAGCATCTTTGATTTTTTCTAATACTGTTTCTCCTGTAATGGTTAGGTTGTCCACCAATATGTCGTTGCCTCTTTTAGTCATTTCTTTCATTACCGCATTTACGCCACCAGCTCTATCGATGTCTTCCATATGTACTGTGGATAGGCTTGGAGAAATTTTAGCTATATGAGATACTTTTTGTGAGATTCTATTAATGTCTTCGAGTTTAAAATTAACCTTTGCCTCTTTGGCTATCGCAAGCATATGCAAAACAGTATTGGAACTTCCACCCATTGCCATATCAACAGCAAAAGCATTTTTGACGGCATTCTCGTTAAGTATATTTCTTAGCTTGAATTTCTCGGTTTTTACACTGTCTTTAGCTATTTCACAAATTCTCCTTGCTGCTTTCCTATACAGTTCTTCTCGTTCTTTTGTTAAAGCTAGAATAGTTCCGTTTCCTGGAAGTGCTATTCCCATTGCTTCCATAAGGGTATTCATAGAATTTGCAGTAAACATTCCAGAACAACTTCCACCACTTGGACAAGCGTTACATTCAATATCTTTCAATTCTTCCTTAGTCATCTGTCCGGCTTCATATTTGCCAACAGCTTCAAAGGCAGTAGCAAGATCAATAGGAACACCTTCTTTTGTATGTCCTTTTTTCATTGGTCCACCACTTACAAATATTGTCGGAACATCTACTCTTAATGCTCCCATTATCATACCTGGAACTATTTTATCACAGTTTGGAATAGCTATCATGGCATCTAATTTATGTGCATTCATAACTGTTTCAATAGAGTTAGCAATAATCTCTCTTGAAGGCAGTGAATAAAGCATACCATCATGGCCCATTGCAATACCATCGTCCACACCTATCGTATTAAATTCAAAAGGAACACAACCATTTGCTTTAATTTCTTCTTTTATAACCTTAGATACTCTGTTTAAGAAAAAGTGCCCGGGAATAATCTCAATAAAAGAATTGGCAACTCCAATGAATGGTTTTTCAAAATCTTCGTCTGCCAAGCCTGTTGCCCTAAATAATGATCTATGTGGGGTCCTCTCATGCCCTTTTTTTACTTCGTCACTTCTCATAGTGCTGTTTACTTTAATATGACTTTTAATCGATAAAGTCAATATATTCCATTATATATTAGATTTAAGCCTACTTAAAGTTTCAGGGGAAATGTTAAGATAGGCCGCAAGATTTGAGTTGGATAACCTCTGAACAAGTTCAGGATTGTTTTTAAGCAGACTTAGATAACGTTCAGTTGCATTTTGTGTAATTAAGCTACTAAGTTTGGAAGTTATGACAGTCAACCCATATTCCAGTATATGAATGTACATCTTATCCCATTCAGGTATGGTATTTCGTAAATGGACAAACTTATCATAAGTAATCACTAAAAGTTCTGAATCTTCTACCGCCTGAATATATTCAGTAGAAGGCTCTCGAGAAATAAAACTAACAATTGACGTTAAGAATGTATTTTCAAAAGCCATAAATCTAGTTAACACATTATGGTCTTCAGTAATATAATATAAACGAAGACAGCCTTTTTTTATAAAAAACAACTGACTAGCTACACTGTCTCGTTCTAACAAATGAGCGTTTTTTTTCACATTTATTGACTTGAAACAAGATAGGATATCTCTAATCTGCTCATAACTTAGATTTGTTTTTATTTGAACTAAATCTTCAAGCATTATTTTCTAAATTAAATTATTGACATCAAAATTGCGGCAATTATTTTTGAAAAACATTGACCTAGGTCAAAATCGGATGTTTTTTGTTTTATGAGTCGACATTGGGGTAGAATTTATGGGGAAAACAAAATGATTATGTAATTGGCCCAACTAATTCTTTTTTCAGATAACTAAGAATCGATCAATTTTTCGTATATGACACACAACGGTTCGGGGCTTTGCGAGGGAGAGGATTAGAAAGCACAAACTTTCAATTTAGCACCAACGTAGCAAAACCATTTTTTTATTTGCTAATTTACACTTTTCAAGCAAATAAAAAATGGTTTTTGCGGAATAGAAGCACAAAAGTTGAATTTAGCACTTAACCCGCTCTCTTGCAAAACCCTTGTTAGTGGCTGTGGCTGTTTGTTTACTCTTTGTTTGATTCATTTATCTGTAAATCAAAAGACTAAAAAAACTTTTGCTTTTTCTCCAAAAGTTAATTTTTTCAAAAAACAGTTTCGTTTGAAAAATTTGTTATACTTTATGTTGCATAAACAACAGTTGGTTATGCAATCAATTTTAGAATATCAGGATTTTTACAATCTTCTTACGGGTAGAACACCACAGGCATTTAATCGTGTTTTGAATAAGAATTTCAGACAGAACGGAGTAGAATTAACCAAGGAACAATGGTCTATTTTGGCTGTTTTGTGGGAAAATGACGGTTGTTCGCAACAGCATTTGGCAGATAAGAGCTTTCGGGACAGACCAAGCGTAACCCGTTTGATTGACAATATGGAAAAAGACGGTTTGGTCAAGCGAAAACCCGATGTAAACGACAGAAGGTCTAATTTGATTTTTCTGACAAAAAAAGGGAAGCAAATACAGGAAAAAGTTATGAATCTTGTCAATGCTACCGTAGAAGAATCTATTAAAGGAATCAGTGTGGAAAATATATTGACAGTAAAAGAAGTGTTCCATAAAATATATCAAAATTTAGAGGTAAAATGAAAATTAAAAAATTACTGCCTATACTTGTCTGTTTTTTGGCTTTTGAAGGAAAGGCTCAAATTGATGTGAGTTCGTCTTTGCAGGAAGCAATTCAGGAAGCAATCGACAAAAACGCATCTATCCGAAACAAAGATTTGGAAGTGGAAAAAATCAGTACGGAAAAGAAAAGCGTTTGGAACAAATACATTCCGAAAGTAGAGGGTTCGGCAAATTATATGTATTTCGATACGAAAATAACGCTCGATTTACCAACGGGGAACATTCCGGTTATCAATCAGCCGATTTTTGACGGAAAGCAATCGTTTGACAGTTACGGAAACGTACTGATGGGTAGCCTGATGGCAAAAACGGTTTTGTTTAGTGGTTTTCAGATTGAAAACGGAGCAAAGGCTTTGGAGCAAAAACGAATCGGAACGGCTTATCTTTCCGAGGCTGAAAAAGAAAGTTTAATTAAAGAAGTGATTCATTCCTTTGACCAAGTACACTTGTTGAACGAAGTCGAAAAATTGCTGATTGACAGCGAAAAACGATTGGCTACCGAAGCCAAAAGAGTAGAAAGGGCTATCGAAGAAGGACTTGCCATTCCGTATGACAGGGACAAAATCAAATTGGCAAATCTCGAATTACAATCCAAAAAGATAGAAATGGAAGGAAAACGAAAAGTCCTTTACCAAAAAATAAATTACCTCACGGGATATTCCGAAAACCAAATCAAAGAAGTAGAATATTTACTTGTTCCTTATGTGATTTCGGAAGATTTATCGGTTGAAAACAAACAAGAGCTAAAAGCCTTGGAATCATTCAAGAAGGCTTCCGATTATATGGTCAAGAAAGAAAAAGGGAGCTATCTTCCCGTTTTGGGAGCATTCGGAGGTGTTACTTATACGAGCCTTTTTGACGCTACGATGATTTCACCTGAAATTCCAATGGTCAATTCCCGACTTTACGGAAGAATGAACGAATTTACGATGAGTCCGAATTGGATGGTAGGACTTTCGATGAAGTGGGAAATTTTCAGCGGATTTGAACGTAAGCACAAAATCCACGAAGCCAAGATAAATGCGGAACAGGTGCAAAATCAATTAGACGATACCAAGGAGAAATTTGCTTTGCTTTTGGAAAATAACCTGGCGAATTACAGGATTCAGAATCAGAAATACCAAATCGGTCTGGAACAGGAAAAAGTGGCTTCGAACAATCTGAATATGGCTGTAAGGCAATATCAGGAAGGGCTTATCAACATTTCCGAAAGATTGGAAGCGGAGAACGATTTGTTTAAAGTATCAGCCAATAAAATTCAGACTTTAGTAGAGCAAAGGCTGTCCGCTTTAGAAACACTTTCCGTAACAGGAGAATTAACCAAAACTATTTTAAACTAACTTATTAAAAGTGATGAAAAAGATATATTTATTATTAGTTGTAGTGATTTCCGCTGTCGGTTGTGGTAAGCCGAAAGCCGAGGTTATTCAGGGAAAAATCGAAAGGGAGCAAATCGGAATCGTATCGAAAATTCCGGGAAAAATCATTGAAATCCGTATTCAGGAAGGAGATTTTGTAAGGAAAGGCGATACGCTTGCTATTTTGGACATTCCCGAAGTCGATGCCAAAAAAAGTCAGGCTGAAGGAGCGGTTCAGTCGGCAAAAGCCCAATATGATATGACTTTGAAAGGAGCTACGGACAATCAGCTCAAACAGCTAGAAGCCAAACAAAAAGCATTGAAAGAACAGTACGAACTGGCTCAAAAATCCATTAACCGATTGTCAAATATGCTTAAAGATTCGTTGGTTTCCCAACAGATGTATGATGAGGCTTTCGCTAAATATCAGGGGGCTCAATCGCAGTATCTGGCTGTTCAGGCTGAAATTTCGGACGTGAAATACGGAGCAAGAATCGAACAGCAAAAAATGGCATTGGGACAGCAGGAAAGGGCTTTGGGAGCTTTACAGGAAGTTTCGGTTGCGGATTCCGAGCGGTATATCATTGCTCCGCAGGATATGACGATAGAGTCCATTACGCTTAAAGCAGGGGAGCTGGCACTTCCCGGTTATACCTTGATTAGCGGAACGATTTCGGAATCGACTTATTTCCGTTTTACGATTCCCGAAAGCCGACTTTCAAAGGTTCAGAAAGGACAGGAAGTAACCGTCAATATAGTCTATAACAAAAGTCAGGTTAAGGGAAAAATAACTTCGGTTAAGGCTTTGGGAGCTTATGCAAATATTGCAACGGCTTATCCCGATTACGAAATTCAGGAGAGTCTTTTTGAGATAAAAATCAGTCCGATTGATATCAGTCAGGCCAAAGATTTGTTTACGAAAACTACGGTTACTTTAGAACTGTTAAAATAAAAATCAAATGAAAAACTTTTTTTTGCTTATAAAAAGGGAATTCCGGTTGTTTTGGGATAACAGTGTGCTTCGGTTGCTTTTTATCGGGGCTCCGATTATGTACGGAATACTTTTAGGCTTTGTTTATCAGAAAGGTAAAGTTACAGATTTGCCTGTTGTGGTGGTTGATGAAGACCAAAGTCAGATGAGCCGAAAAGCTATTGAAATGATGCAGGATAATGAGGTTCTGAACGTGGCTTTTATCCGGTACGACCAGAACGATTTAGCTAAAATCGTAGCGGAAAACGATAATATTCCTGCGGTTGTGATTATTCCGAAAGATTTTGAAAAGCAGGTTATGACCAAAAAGTATCCCGAAGTGCTTACCATTGTAAATACTTCGAATGTTTTAACAGCCAATTATGCTTCGACAGCCATTCAGATTTGTTTGGGAACACTTAAAGCGGGAGTTCAGATTGAAGCTCTTAAAAAACAAGGAATGCCTGAAAGTGTGGCAATGTCGCAATATGAGCCGTTCAAAACCACATTTATTAAAAAATACAACCGAAGCACGAACTATATGTATTTTTTGTGGC
This sequence comes from Arenibacter sp. S6351L, assembly GCF_023016025.1. Taxonomy (NCBI): domain Bacteria; kingdom Pseudomonadati; phylum Bacteroidota; class Flavobacteriia; order Flavobacteriales; family Flavobacteriaceae; genus Arenibacter; species Arenibacter sp. S6351L. The sequence goes on from NZ_JALKBB010000058.1 coordinate 6,918, forward strand.
CCGGAATTCTGGCTACGGTTCTGCAACAGGTTTTGCTGTTAGGCTTGGCTTTGTCCTTTGCTTCGGAATATGAAAACGGAACTTTCAGTACATTGGTTTCGGAAAACAAATCCCTACTTAAAATAATGGCAATTAAGATAATTCCGTATCTGATAATGAGTTTCGGAATATGGATTTTGTATTATCTGTTTACATTTTGGTTCAGGATTCCGTTTTATGAAAATCTAGGTGCTTTGACCTTTGTAGCGGGAATTTTCGTGTTGTCGGTATGTTTTATCGGGATATTGGTAAGCATATTGATTCCGAGTCAACTCAAAGCAACCGAAATATTGATGGTAATAGCCACTCCGAGTTTTATTTTGAGCGGATTTACGTGGCCGCTTTCACAAATGCCCGATTGGGTTGTGGCTGTTGCAAACGTGATTCCGCTTACACATTTCTTACAGGCTTTTAGAATTTTACTGATAGAAGAAGGAACGTTGTCCCAATGTTCGGGTGCAATTTGGGCTATGATTTGGATTGGACTTGTTTGTGCGGTTTTGTCTTATGTAGCTTTGTATTTTAAAAGGAAAAAGGTGTTGAAGCAAGGTTGAATTTTGTACTGCAAAAAAATCCTGTGTGGTAGATTTTTATTATTTTTTTCTGTGTCAGGTTGTTATTTTTCAGCCGTTTAATTTCAGGGGTACGGTTGTTCTGCCATTGCCACTAACGGTTGAGCTATGAACAGTACGGGAGCAAACTAGAATCTGCTTTCCGCCACGCACATAGCGAAATCTTTTTGTTTTGATTTATTTTTTCCTG
>NZ_JALKBB010000059.1:0-7143 GCF_023016025.1 Arenibacter sp. S6351L
TGAGATCGTTCCTGCCATCTTTGATCAGGCCGTTGATAACGGTCTGCTGTTCCAATAATGTTGCGGTGACATCGGGAATGGAATTCAAATAAAGGCCTGTTCTTTTGGGCAAGGTACAACTTGTCCTATGGTCATTATAAATCGATCGGACCTCGAATCCGTCCTTCCCTTTTACAAAATAGAATCCCTTGGCGTTGAAAAGGGCCATATAGTCCTTCGGAGATTTTTCATATTGGGCGTGCATCCGCTCGGCATGTTTGAGATATGATCCCAATGCGGCCTTCTCGAATTGTTGCCTATAACCGATTGCCATAGCTTCGTACAGTTTCGGAAAGACCATTGGCAAAAAAATGGCCGTTGCTGTCAACCTAGGGCCAGTATCGGAATTCTGTGCCGTCATCATTTCCAGCACCGAATGGTTTTGACGGACGAAACCAGTGGATACATTTGTGTCCATGTCCTTGGGGTAGGGAAGCTCGACCAAACGAACGGGGACCGTATGTTTGTTGGAACCGGAAAAGGATAATCGGTTATCCTGGTACTTTACTCCCAAGGACCGGAACAGACGATGGACAATCCCTTTTTCCGTCCCGACATCGAAAATGCCGTTTTCCAATATCCTGCCGATAAGCCGGAACTTGCTTTCCAAGGTTTCTTTTTCCTTTTTTTCCTCCAATTGGTATAGCCTGTCCCTCACCGTCGGGAACTCTCTTTTAAGTGCTTCCATCAACAAATTTTTTGGATTTCTTGGAAGATAGCGTTCAAGATAAATGTAATCTTTGGATGTTTTTACATACGGAAGGATATCCATTAGGCTTTTGGCCGTTATGTTCTCCGAGAGCAGTCCGTTCCGTTTCGGGGATTTGAGATAGGATGAATAAAATGCTTCCCTTATCAGTTTTTGGATTTCCAATGTAAACTGTTTGCTGTCGGTATCGATCTCTGTGGGCCGGTCACCGTTCACGAAAATTTCCGATCGTTTCACCATTCGGATATTTTGGCCCAGCTCCCTATCATTGAACACATAGCCCGATCTGTCATAGATGGTATATCCCTTGATGATATCCCCTTTTCTGTCCAGTTTTATATCGATGTCCTGATATTCCTTAAGTACTTCTGTCAGTTCCTTAGGCCGAATTGTTTTGAAAAGTCCATAGGTAGTTTCTATTTGTTTTAGCAAACGCTTGCGGTGCATCGGAAGTAGCTTCGATCTGGAATTGGCCTCGAAAACTTTTTCCAGTTTCGGGCCGCTCAAGCTTCGGTGCACGGTGGAGCCGTTGATGAACCGGGTCCTGTAGCCTTTTTGATTGTCCAGGCCATAGGCCACACCTATCCTTCCCGATATGTTTTTTGTTTGCCTTACCTGTATGTGATAGGGCTTTACAAGTTTTGCCAGCTCCCCGAAACTGCGCACTTTGTATTTTTGGAGGATGCCGTTGAGCACATCCTGCAAATAGAACTTCGTACCCTGGGCAGGATCCATGCCGAACTGGAGTTCTGGCGACCTGTATATTGGGAGCTCCCTCTGCTGTGTGGTACGTGGCGAGGGCGATAGTCTAAACTTTTTTTCAAGGTATCGTTGGGTCGCCACATTCCTTCTATAGCTGTTGAAAATTCCGAGGACCTTTCCATCATCGTCCACATTGGTCGTTATGATATGGACATGCTCATGGCCGGTATCAGTGTGCCTTACCATTACAAAGGGCTGTCCACCATAGCCCATTTGCTCCATGTATTCCCTTGATACTGCTTGGAAGGTATTGTCATCCAAGTGTTCCCCTAGGGGAAGGTTTAGGGTAATATGGGCATAACGGTTCTTGGTGGCATTGCGCTGTCCCTGAAAGTGGAGTACCTTCCAGAAGAATTTTTGTGATATGTACTGTGAGTACATGTTCCCGTACCCGAGTATGCGCATACCCTCTTTACCGAACACATAGTTCAGCATTCCCTGACAGCTTTCACCATATCCTATCCTTCCTATCATCCCGTTTGTCCTTCCATGGTTATTTCGATAAGTGTGTACAGTAGTCCGTTTGCCTTTTGTACCTCGCTTACCAAACTACTGTTCGGGCTTCTCAGGTTCTTGTAGTGGGCCAGTTTGACCAATTGGTTGATGTTGCTGCCTATCCTGTTGATATGGTAGGCAAGATTTGAAGTGTCAGGGAGCATATCCTTTTCCTCAGACCCTATGTTCAGGACCAATCTTCTTAAAAAGGGGCTAATTGTACCACGCTGTGAAATGTCCAGGTCGTAGGACCCAACAATTATCTTCAGTCTCTCATATTCGGTATCGTTGAACCGGAGCATTACATTATGGTACCGTTTCTTGTTTCCCAGTCGTTTTCGGCCTCTTTTCCGTTGATCCATTTTTTTTGTCCTTTTAGGCAAACACTTCGCAAGAAGTAGACAATTCTAAGTTACTTAGAATACAACTTGCTATCCGTTTCACGGATAAATATAGTAAATCAATTTTAAATGTAACAACCTAATAATCAATTATTTAACCCAATAAATCATATGGAATCAAATAGGATTATATGGGTACAGACTAAAGATTTAACTGGTCCAATATGGTATTGAAAAAATTAAGGAATAATGGAAAATCATTTTTTATGTGGGTAGGGATAAGAAAGATCAAGGGGTTTTTCTCCCCTTGTTCTTTGCGCGGCTCCGAGGGTGTTGAAAAACAATATTTGGAAAGATGACCGAAAGCTAATGGACGATAATTGTCCACTAAGGCGGTATCGAGGTGGAAGGTTCAACTTCCGCAGGGGCTTGGGGTTAAATAACGTTATTGACATTGTTAGACAGAAAAAACAATGTCCTTTATCTTTTCTTATAGAATTGAAGGTCAATCAATCTATGTATTGGAAGACATTAAGGTATTGAAACCAAATGGAACTGGTATAATTTTGAATAGTTTCATACCGACGATATCAGAACTGATTTCTTAATTTTCCATGTAATCCTGCCAGGTTACGAGTATATATTTTTCCTTACCGTTCTCCCTTTTACCCAAAAATCCGTACTCGTAAACAAAAAGATATACCTCTCCCTTACCGTTTTTCCAATAATGGGTGAAAAATTTAGGGTCAAAACCAAGGTCCAGCAATATTTTGCTCCTTACCACTGCCTTTCCTGCCCTATTATATATTTTTAATATTTTCCTGTTCAACTTTAGCTGATTGTCCACCTTGTCATAAAACCGCACGGGACCTTCCTTTGACCTAGCATATTGATGCGCACTCTTGCAATACTGATCACAAAATTTCTTATCAGTCCTTCCCGTCAGTTCCCTCCCACAGTGCGAACATTTCTTTTGAATTCTCATTTGCTTCTATCAATAGTATTGTTATACGTATACTATTCGATTAAGATACGATTATATAGTTTAGTTTCATGACCTTGAGCTTAAAAATAATTTCATGCACAAGGGAAAGAGCATCACAATGAAGCACCTATTGATTGATGGCAAGAAATGTATCGGCCTTCAATTCTCAACGGATCGGGTAATCCAGGCATTGGTGGAAAAGCTTCCAAATTTGGGATGGAGCGAAACGTTCGGTATGCACTATATACCCAACAACAAGAATAACATATCCTTAATATTCAAGATGTTCAGGGGTGAAGCATGGATCAATGGCAATTTCTTCTTCGCGGGGCGCGTTCTAAATAACGACAATGCCGATATCGATGTTGAATGGTTCCGGAAAAGAAAGCTGGAGGACGGGTTTAGGCCGTGCCCTGAAGAATATCTCCTCAAATTGGAACTGAAACGATATTCCAACAACACGGTAAAGGCCTATGTCAACTGCTTCGAGGCGTTCATTAATTATTATGGCCAACTTAATCCAATGGACATCAATGAAAATGAGATCCGGTCGTATCTTCAAAAATTGGTACAGGAAGGCAAATCGTCCTCCTACATAAACCAAGCGATCAACAGCATAAAATTCTTTTATGAAATGGTCCACGGAATGCCCAACCGCTTCTACACCATTGAACGCCCAAGAAAAGAAACAAGACTGCCCAAGGTACTGTCCAAGCAAGAGGTCATGGCAGTTATCGAAAATACCAACAATATTAAACACAAGTGCATCGTAGCACTTCTATATTCCTCGGGACTTCGACGAAACGAACTATTGAACCTTAAGGTTACGGATATAGACAGCAAGCGCATGATGGTAAGTGTAAGACAAGCCAAAGGAAACAAGGACCGGTTTACGGTGCTGAGCAACGGATTGTTAAAGGACCTAAAGACCTACTATCAGGAATACCGTCCAAAAGAATTTCTCTTCGAGGGCGCAAATGGTGGTAAGTACAGTTCCACCAGCGTGTTGAACATTATTGGCTCGGCAGCAAAGAGGGCCGGAATCAAAAGGAAGGTCTCCCCACATATGCTAAGGCACAGCTTTGCCACACATTTGCTGGAAAGTGGCACCGATATTAGGCATATCCAACTATTATTGGGCCATAATTCTACAAAGACAACGGAAATTTATACACATGTAGCGAATAGATCCTTTATGAATATCAAAGATTTGTTAACTTAGCCTTACATATAATAGATATATGATCAATGATCATATTCCTACGTTAGCAAAAATATGAAAGACAAAAAAATCGGAATACTGCTTTTAGGATTTGCTCTTGTTTTTGCATGTGGACGGAAAAAGGAATCAAAAAATATTGAACTTACGCAATCGGACTTCAAAATTGCTCAGGATTATAATGATTTTGCTTCAAAAATGGAGAACAATGACACACTACGTCTAGGAGTTAATCTATCAATGTGTGGTTGGGAAGAATATGATGAAGTTGAATTTACCAAACAGGAGGATAGGGTTTATCTACAAATTAAGGAAAAAAGAATAGCCAACGATACGACAATATACTTTCCCAAAGTACCCTACGAATTGAAAAACGATACGTTGAGTATTGAAAAAATGATGGAGGGCTTTGACATAAATTATACGGAAAAGATAAGTAGCCCGTTCTTTATAATTTGCAACCCGAAAGAAAAAGACACCATCTTACTAAGGACAACTGGACTTGGTAATCGAGGTAGAAATATTCAAAAATACCATAGCTTAATGCTTGAACTATACCCTAAAGAAATGGACTCTTATTATGTTGCGTTTTTTGGAGTTACTTATAAAGAATTTAATGAGGGAATAGTATCCGAAGAGTAAAATACTTTTGCTAACAAAACCTAAACGCAATGCGGACTTTAGGGCTAGTTCTAAAGGTCTGTGTATATTTTTAAAGTCGCTAAATCTTATGGATTTAGCTTAGGACAAGAAAAAATAAAACTAAACAATAAGCTTTAGCTTCGTGCTAAGACGGAAACGAAAAGTTTCCTTATCACCGCACTACGCTTAGCTAAACCGTTGGGCAATATTGAGAAAGAAAAAATAGCATCGGAAATCAGCGGAAAAGGATTCCGATTTTTTTTTGGAAAATAGTGTTTAAAAGAAAGAAGAAAAACGTTGCGCGGACAAAAACACGGAACTAAAAAAAAGGATTCCGGCACTTTTGGCATCGGACAGGATTTCGAGAAAAGCAATTTCAGATTGAGGAAAGTTCGTGAAAGAAAGAAAAAAATCCAGCGGACTTTTAGCAATGGATCCTGAATTTGGTCGGAGGCAAATCAGCCATCGGAAAAATTAGCCGACTGGGGCCACTACACTTTTGCGATGGCTATTGAAAGATTAAAAAAAGAAAAAAAAGAAGCGCAAGCTGGGCGGAACAGAACGTAGGGTAAACATTGCCCAACAAGGGCTATAAGCAATGCTGGGTTTTGTGTTAAATCCAAAAGCAGTTGTATATTTACGAAGTCGCCAAAACTTCATTTTGGCGAACAGAAAAATAAGTAAAAAATAAAGTTTTGGCTTAGTGCGAGTCTTGAAAATAATTGCATTTTTTGCCCGCACTGCTCATAGCCCAAACGTTGTATGCAATGTAATCAAAATCCTTAATGAGCGATAAAAAAATCTACCGATATACTAATGTCGAATTGCTGGACGTGATAAAAAATGGACAAAGCGAATCGCTAAAGGAAATTGCCAATGCGGAATTGGACAAACGAAATTTAACTAAAAAGCAACTTAAAAATACGGAGTCTGAATATATAAAGTATCAGGAATTTAAAGAAAAACGAAAGGACGAGCCATTAACTCGAGAAGAATGGATTTCGTTTTTCTTTCTGCCATTTTTCACACCAAGGCCTAAATGGAGAAATGACCACTTCTCTCAATCGGAATATCAGCGATTTGAAAAGTATGGATTCGACAAAAAAGCCAAACAAGCTTCCGAAGTGAAAATATTAGGATTTTTGTTCTGGTTTGTAATTATAATAATTGGACTTGTTATATCGAAATATCTTAATTTTTAAAAAACACTGCATACAACAACACCTATAATTAATTGCGGGCGGATTTTCCCTTCGGAAAATCCACGCATATTTAGTATGTTTAGTGTGCGGGCCGAAATCCTGTCGGATTTCACACCGCAACTAATCATAGCTTAACCGTTAGCGGTAACTTGCCCTAAAAAATATAAAGCGGCTCCTCTCCTACTCCTTTTTTGCTGCCTACTCTATAGTTGGACAAAGCAATGCGCAAGCAGAACGTTTATTAGGGCAGCAAAAAAACTACGGTTTGCAATTCTCTGGATCAAGCTTTCATGGGGTTTTGGGATTTATAATAGAGCAAGTTAAGGGTAAGTTCCTTTTGCCGCCAGTACGCAAGGGGTACGCAAGCAATTCGCAGTTTGACTTTAGGCTCGGCCATCCCTTTCCAGGCTTTACAGAACGCCAAATTTTATTTGTGTTACAATGGTCTCGGCTTGATTTTAAATGCGGCAAAATCAACGCGGATTGTTCTATTGGTTTGTACGTTAGAGTATGGTCCGCGCTGCAAGCAACCGCTAACATGGCCTATAATTCAGTCTTGCCTTTTTCAAAAGAGAAAATTCATTACTTTTAATCCGGCACGATTCCAACCTGAAAAATCCTAACGGATTTCCCAGACCGAAATCATAGCCTTAACGTTGTACACAAGCTGATAATGGAACCCAAATTCTATAAAAAGTCAATAAAACAATTAGAAAAAGACTATTCTACGGATCCATCGGAATTTCCAA
>NZ_JALKBB010000005.1:0-237428 GCF_023016025.1 Arenibacter sp. S6351L
GTAAAGCTGCCTACGGTAGTATAGGTGTAAACCGGGTTGGTAGCAGACGAGGTATCGCCGTTTCCGAAATCCCAAGCATAGACAAGTCCATTTGGGTTTTCTGGGTCGCTAGATCCACTGCCGTTAAAGTTCACTTCCAATGGTGTCGTACCGATCAAAGGAGTAGCTGTGGCCACTGCCGTAGGGGCAATGTTAGGTTCGGCTAGACCAAATATTTCAATAGCTGATAGTTTCGGTTGGTTTACACCATCGGGTGCTGTTGCATCGAAACCTAGATTCAAAATACCGTCTTCAACTACAACATCAAAGGTTCGGGTTGTAATGGTCTGTGGACCTACGGCCGCATTGATATCAAAATCGTCCAATATGGTGCTGCCTTCCATGACCACATCGAAAATTCGTTGGGCCGTTCCTAAGGTACCGCCTCCATTTGCTCCGAAATATATCTCTGCAAAATGAAGCGTTACCCTGTACTCTCCATTGGCAAGCGGTATTTCATAACCAAAGGTCGGTGGTGAGGCACTGCGTTCCGTTTGGTACAAGGCCGGCACCGTAGCACTGGTATTAGTATATGTTTTTCCACCAACAAAGTTCTGGTCAGCAGAGAAGACATTGCCATCATGACTAAGCTCTGGCCCACCGGCGTTGATCCTTAGGACAAAATCTCCGGTTATTGGGTTATCTACCGTAATGGTAAGGGTGGCCGAATCGGTCAATTGTCCTTCATCGGTTACAGTGAGTGTAACGGTATAGACACCATTTGTTGCAAAGGTGTGAGTTGGTGAAACAACGTTGGATATAGGTGTTCCGTCTCCAAAATCCCACAAGTAGGACAAATTGCCCTCGGTATCGGACGAACCGCTACCATCAAAATTCACTTCCATCGGAGCAATCCCGTTTAATACATCTGCCGAAGCAACCGCTATTGGATCTGTATTAATTGGTTCCGTAACATTAATCTCAATTGTCTCGGTATCACTTTCGCCTTCTGCATCGGTAACAGTAAGAGTAACACTGTAAACCCCAGCAGTATCAAAGGTATAAGTTGCTGTTTCAGTTGATGATGTAGCTTGATCATTGTCAAAGTTCCACAAGTAGCTATCTATGCCCTTGTCATCACTTGAGCCGCTTCCGTCGAAATTTACTTCCAATGGTGCCGTACCGGTCAAAGGAGATGCAGTTGCCACTGCTGTTGGGGCAATGTTAGGTTCGGCTAGACCAAATATTTCAATAGCTGATAGTTTCGGTTGGTTTACACCATCGGGTGCAGTTGCATCGAAACCTAGATTCAAAATACCGTCTTCAACTACAACATCAAAGGTTCGGGTTGTAACGGTCTGTGGACCTACTGCCGCATTGATGTCAAAATCATCCAATATGGTGTTTCCTTCCATGACCACATCGAAAATTCGTTGGGCCGTGCCTAAGGTACCACCTCCATTTGCTCCGAAAAATATCTCTGCAAAATGAAGTGTCACCCTGTACTCGCCGTTGGCAAGCGGTATTTCATAACCGAAAGTGGGCGGTGAGGCACTACGTTCAGTCTGGTACAATGCGGGTACCGTAGCACTGGTATTAGTATATGTTTTTCCACCTGTAAAGTACTGGTCCGCAGTGTAGACGTCCCCATCATAACTAACCTCTGGGCCACCTGCGTTGATCCGCAGTGCAAAGTCCCCAATAACCGGTTCTTGTGTGTCCACTGTTATGGTAGTACTATCTGTCAAAGCTCCTTCATCGGTTACTGTTAGTCTTACAGTATAGATTCCGGATACCGCATAGGTATGTGTTGGAGATACTCCTGTTGCTAGCGGAGTACCATCCCCAAAGTCCCATGCATAGGTAAGATCACCTTCGGCATCATTGGAACCGGCACCATTGAAGTTAAACTGTAATGCAGATGAACCACGGGTAGCGGTAGCCACTGCTACAGGATTGGTGTTAGGTGGTGTTGATACCGTAATGGTTACCGTAGCCGTATTGAACAGACCTTCTGAATCCGTAACACTTAGACTTGCCGTGTAGACCCCTGCAGAGGTATAGGTATGTTCGGCAATCATATCATTTGAATTGGCCGATCCATCTCCAAAGTCCCATAGGTATCCTACAATGTCATTTTTGTCATCCGTAGATCCACTTCCATCGAAGGCTACAACTAAGGCAGCTGGCCCTTCATTAATGTTTGTGGATATTATAGCCAAAGGTGCTTGGTTCTCTTCATTCACGGTAATCAGAACATTTGCTGTTGCGGTAAGCCCTGATTCGTCCTCAATAGTATATGTAAAACTATCCGGACCAAAATAATCGTTATTTGGCGTATACAGTACCTCGGTACCTTCGGAGTTTAATTCCGCTGTTCCGTTTTGAGGAGTATCCACAGAGACTATTAGTATATCCTCTCCATTTGGTTCGGAATCATTGCTGAGTAACTGATCTAGGTTTATCGCCAAATTCTTTTCAGTAACCGCTTCGTCATCTACTGCAACTGGAGGTTCGTTTATATTCACTACCAGGGTAGTGGATGCTGTAAGTCCGTTGGCATCTTCTGCTTCCAACAAAATTGAGAAGCTTCCAGTGGTACCTAATGGTGCTGTACCTTGCAATACACCAGTAATTGAATTATAGCTCATCCAGGATGGCAAAGCACTTCCATTTGAAGTGGCAGTAAAATCCAATGTGTTTCCAGGATATCCATTGTCAAAATACTGGTTGACATCCACATTGAACAATTCGTCCACATTCACCAAAAGGTCTTCTATAGGTTGTGCGCTGGGTACTCCATCCGGTCTAATATTGATAAAGTAGAAGGTGTTGTCGTTCCAATCACAATTGGCTGAACCTGCTCCACATCCTCCCTGAACGAAATCTTGCAATACAATATATTCGTTCGGAATTACATTGCCATTATGGTCGATAACCTTGTAAACCCTTGCTCCTAAAAGATCAGGTCTATTGCCATTTATATTATTGCCGCCGGAAGTCAAGTATCCGGAAACAGCTATCCTAAAGGCGCCAGATATGTTATTGGCAGTGTCATAATTGATGACTCCTCCATTGTTTTTAGGCAATAAAGTCTGATAATAACTGGCATTATGGGAGAAGTTAATTCCACCCACGGTATTGGTTCCGCCAACAGCAACAAACTGGGCGCCGTTGGAACTTGGTCCACCATGTAATGCGGACAATTGTATTCCTATTACCGGTTTGGAAGGATCTGCCTGAACAAAATTGCTGGACAGAATCATATCTCCCTCATAACCTGCATCAATATTAGCTGCAACGGGATAATTGGAGCTTGGATTAGTGGTCTTCGTATTTGGAGGAACAATAGTGCCCTCATCATTTACGATACTCAACATACTGGTTTGGAAACCGAAGGCATCAAACACTTCTTGGGCATTAATTTCATCACCACCTTCTGGTTGTGGGGAATATGCCCCATGTAGGGTTGCCTTATTTTCCAATGCATTATCGGCGTTTGAAACTATTTCAATACTTTCAACGAAAATACCATTTGAGCCGGTGCCCGTTGTACCTATAAAAGTTATATCCAAATCTGCATAACTTCCAGCTGCTATATTTATGGGTAAACTAGTTGAAGTACCTGTAGCATCCAATAATTCGAAGGTATAATCATTGCTATCCGAAAGATTGATTGCGGTAACAACCAAGTCCCCAGTACCGGTATTGTTCAATCGCATCACATTTGCATCATGAACCAAAGCCTGTCCTAGTGAACCTAATCTATGGAAGGTGTAATAATCATCTGCAGGGAACCCTCTGTCCGTACCTGGAACCTTGGTCATGTTTTCAATGGCCAAGAGGGCACCTGTTGGGGTCTCAATGGTGAAGTTGAAGGTTTTTTCGGAAGTATTTCCGTTGTTGTCTTCAGCGCTCACTATCAAAGTGTGGGTACCTTCTGTGGTTATATCCAACGGATCTGTGTAAATCGCCGTAGCATTGCCATCCAACACATATTCCAATCTGGCAATTCCACCGCTATTACTTTCGTCTATAGCCTCTAAACTCACCTGAACACTACCTCTATAGGTATTTGTTGCACTATTGTTTCCATCAAAATTGGCCACAATAGTTGGAGGAATCAAGGAACTATCAAATGGTGCCAGTCGGATATAATTTGGTTTAGCATTCACACCTCCGGTACCTAAGGATAATCTTAGGGTACCGTCTATGACATCTACCAATTTGGTTTCTTCAAAATTGCTATAATCGTCAGGGGCATCATTCTCTTGGTTATAATCAACAATGGTCACTCCGTTCACATCCAACACGTGATTACTGTCGGTAAAATCGGGATCACCAACACTGATATTTACGGAATAGGTGCCATTGGGAACATTTACTACCCAATCAAGCTGCGGGTAAGTGACCGATGAACTATGTCCTATTATGGTAAATGTTTTTAATAAAGCATTGTCATTGCTGCCATTATTTCTATTTCTGGCATTAACACTAGCATCGGCAGGAATAAAAGTGCCTGGATCCACCCATCCAAAGGTCATATCGCCCAAAGATGTGCTTTGGGTACCATATGGCATTCCAATGTCGTCTATATAACCTACTGGTGAAGTCTCAATATCATCAGGATCTTGGAAATTAAATTGATAGGTATAGACCAACTCATTTGTAATTCTTAAACTAACATTTATAACGGCATCCAGATAGTTTGGTGCTGTAGCGGTTATTGTTGCTTCATATGTTCCTAATGCCAGTCCTGTTGCATCAATTCCTAAATCGAACGGAGAATTAAGTTCGAAATCAGTTGGAAGCACAACCCAATCTTCGGAAGCTGTCAAATTGATTTGTCCGGCTGTAACCCCACCATTTCCAAAAAGTGTTAACTGTTGTGCCGGCACATCTTCTTGATTTCTGGAAGCGACAAAATCTATGTTCTGCTCATCAAAATTCAATACCAAGGTGCCATCCTCGAAAGGAAATACATTGTCTATAATAAACATGTAATCTTGATAATCACCATTAGTAGCGTCTTCAAAAGTAATTAGATAGCTGTTTTCAATAGGGTTGCCTTCCCGATCTGTCATCGGGTATATTCTTGTTCTGTGGGCTATCCCAGTGTTAATGGCATCTTCTGTATAGTTAAACCTTCCGAAAGTTTCAGATTCTACGTAGAAACCAAAAACGGCACCTTCTGGGTCAAAAGACGAATCTCCGGATCCAACTGGCGGGAACAAGGTCTGTGCATTGGCAAGTCCGCTAGCCAAAATTCCGACTTCATGGTGGGTAACGCCGCCATTATTGGTATACCAACCGAACGGTAATTCCTCTTGGGGAGAGTAACGACCTACCGGTGTTACGTTTACAGGGCCATCGCCTGCCTTTACCCATAATTCTACCTCTACTTCGTCACCTACCGGATCTGGATTGGTAGAGCTTGATAGAGATGTCCAACCTACATTGATACCAATACCCAAAGCATCCACTACATCTTGTAGTGCAGGCTCCTGTCCGCCTTCAAATCCTGCTTTTTTCAAGCCATGAAGACCTACCTCAAAAGTTGGGTTTACAGCATCATTGCTTACAATGGTCAAACTTGCTTGTTGATATCCTAAATTGGAACCATTCAAATCTGGGGCAAAGGTTACCGTGTAATCCTGATTTTCGCCTGGATTCAATGATATAGCCCCTGAAGGAACAACATTCTCGAACTGATCAGCATATGCACCAGTGATACTCGCACTGGAAATATTTAATACTGCATTACCGTCATTAGTAATAGTAACCACCTTGGTATCTGTGTTACTGCCTTCGTTATTAACGGTCATCTCGAAAATCAATTCGTCCGGTGTAGCCGCAATTTCAGGTCCTAAGACGGCAGGAACTGTTGCCCTCAATAGGGTCAATTTTGGTGTTCCATTGTTATCCCTATCGTATTCCGAGATATACATGTTACCTGTTCGAGGATCTTCCACTACGTCCAAAGGATCATCAAAACCACCAAGCCCGGTTACATCTCCATTTGTATTGGCTATATCCCCATTTGGTTTAGGCTGCATTACCAACAAATCATCTTGACCGCTAAAACGAACTACCATTAACAGGCCTTTTAGTTTTCCGCCAAAGGCATTACTTTGATATTCAATGGCCCCATTTGGAGACTTATTTTTTCCAAAGTCGTATGCAGGCTCCCTGTAGTTAGGATCGGGCCCTAGATTATCTGGATATTTGGCAACATCGGTATATGATGTCTCTTCTTGTCCTGGCAATCCACTATAAGGAGCGCCACCGTGATTTAATACGAATTCTCCCCTATATGGATTAGGATGACCGTGGTATGAACCTCCTTGCGTTTTAAACAGCCAGTCTTTCTGTGTTTCTCCACCGTTCAATGCCGGAGCAAACGGAATAGTAGTCAGCCCATCAATACGCCTTGCCAAGTCATAGTTGGCCGTAGACGGCGAGTTTGGCGAGTTGTTATTGTTACCTGCCGTTCCGTTTGTAGGAATGTATAACCAACCATTTGAATGCCAAACCAAGTCATAGGCGTTACGTATACCCGTGGCATAGATGGTCAAAGGTGAGTTGGTGGCATAAGGATTGTAAGATCCGTCGCTCATGGTTAGGCTCGCAGATGACGCACTATTGATTATTCCAATATTGTCAGTAGTAAAAGCGCTTAAAGGAAGTGTTGACGGCATTTTATTGAAATCAACTTTTAAGACCGCTGCCGATAGCAATCTTTCTGGTCGGTTCACCCAGTTGGGATCCGGTTCACCACCTGCGGAATTACTTCCTTGGTTTATATATAAATTTCCTTGTGGGTCGAAGACAATACTGTTTGTTAAATGATCTTTACCAGATCTTGGTAAGTGAATGATCAAATCCTCCACGTTGGAAAGTGTTGGTCCGGTAAGTTTGGACAAGATGCCATCCCATTCCGGACCATCTGTAATAGACGCTGCACTATGCGTAACGTAAGCAATTAAATTGTCGGCAGTAGAGGCTGGGTCAAAGACTAGGCCAATAATCAATCTGTCGTTATTATTTCTAGGACCGGATACTGGATGTGCTGCGCCTTGTAGTTGCGGAGATAGTATTTCCAAATTCTCCAAGGTACCATCCGTTGCCATATCCCATCTATAGATCTTACCATCCGAATTAAAGTTGCCAATGGTACTTGCATATAGTTTACCATCGGGTCCTATTACAAGACTGGAGAAACGTTGATTAGTGGTGCCTTCGCCCAATAGGGGGCCTCCTTCTACTTTAAAGAATTCTACACCTGTTAAATCCAAGTTTACAACCACATCTTCATCACCTGTTGTGAATTGGGATTCAAACGGCATAAATGGCAAACGATCATTGATATCGCCGACTACATTTGCCTCAATGTTACTCGTAAGTCGGAAAGTATATGTGGTGAAGGTTTTAAGGCTGCTTAAAGGTGTTAGCGTTATTGCATCCCCACCTCCTGTGTCATTTGAATTTGAAGGAACCAATACCTCTCCGGCGTTTGTTACTTCGTAAAGATTTATGTTTCCGGCCAAAGTGGCTTTATCAAGCTCGTAGCCCACAGGGGTTACCACCTCAACATTGATCTGAAAGTCCGTTATGGCCACATTGTTACTGTTGTTCGCTGGCGTAACATTGGCGAAGAACGGTTGTGTTATTGTACCATCTTGGGTTATGGTCAAAGAGTTGATCTTGGTATTGAAACCACCAGATGCATCTATGGTCAATCGGCCGTCTGTTACGGTTACCGTAGCGGAACCAGAAGTAAATCTGGTAGATGCGCCTACCGCGCCTGTTGGAGAATAGCGATCAATAGCATTTATTCCTTCAATATTAATGGAATGGAAAGGTTCAGTACCTTCCTGACCATCTATATTAGGATCTCCAACCCCTACGGTTACATTGTAATTTCCGTTTGGTACCTCAATTTCCCATATACCTTCGGTTAAAACTCCGGTTGATCCTCCTACATTGCCATATTGCATGTGCAATAGCGTATTTCTTAAAATATCAACATTGGTAACATTTCTGTTTCTTACATTTTGTGATAAATCCAAAGGAGTAAGTCCATTCGTTGTCAACCATCCGTAACTGTAGGTGTTGCCTCGATCTCCAAAGCCCAGTCCAGAATCCACCAAATAACCTGTTGGAGGAACATCTTCCGGTAGGGAGAAGTTAATATTGATCGGTTCAAAGGCGACTGGAATATTATCAGGAGTAATGGCAAAATCGGATATCGTATATACAACTTCCGTTGCTGCAGCTTCACGTCTTTTGGTAGCAAAAACACCAGCAAAACTTAAGTTGTCATAAGCAGTGTTGCCATTGACATATACATTGGGCAAGGGCAATGACCCTAACTCTAGCTCAGCACCTCCGTTCAAGGAATAGAAGGCCGCAAGTTCATTATTGTCAATGTCTACATATAATCGAAGTTGCACGGTGCTCGCATTTAAATTGGGCACTACGTCTATCACTTGATCTACATTATTGGAAACTGCATTTACCTCTGATCGCAATTCTATTTGTGAAGCGCCATTGGCAATCAGTTTAACAAAATTATCTTCATTCAGACCGAACCAAATACCTGCCTGCTCCGAGTTATTGGTGCTATCGGTATAAGGATTTATTATTGTGGTTGTGATACTGAAATTGCCATAATCGTCAGCATCTATTCCCACTCCAAGAGTATTGATTTGTGAATTTACCTCCGTACTTGATGAATTGGAGGAGAAGGCAATTCCCTTATTGGCCGTTAGCAATAAATTACCATTTGAGAAATTTATTTGCCCAGGCTCAAATCCAGGTACGTTGGCATTAAACACTGCCCCATCTTCTGCCAGTCTTGCAGAAGGATTATCTACCATAGTAAAGCCGGTATTGGCCAAGCCACCTTCGGCGCCATCAAAATCCAAGGAGAATGGAAGTGCTGCTTCCAGCTCGTTACAGTCCAAGGTACTTATAGGGGAACATGCCACAACAGGTGTACCGCCAACTGGACGAATATTTCTTGCTATAACCACGATATCCTGATAGTCGAATCCTGAGATATGTTCTTCTGTGGCTATAATGTATGCGTTGCTCTCGCCGGGAAGTTCGTACACCCGTACATGATGTGGAATAGCTCCGGTGAAGGTATTTAAGGCATCTTCACTGAACAATTGTCGATTGTTGAAGGCAGGCCATCTACTGTAGAAGCCAAAACTTTCTACGCCCGGATCGAATTCGGCAACGCCTGTAATAGGAGCATTTAAGGTCTGTCCATTACTTGTAGGCGAATTTGTAACCGTAAACAGTTCGTTCGTAGAAGCGGCATTTCCGCTATTGTACCATCCAAAGGCAACAACCGGATTGCTGGTAGTAGGGCCATAAACGCTCAATAATTCCAAGGTTACCGGAGCATCAATGGCACGCTCGAATTGCTGTAGGGCCACTTCATCCCCCAATAAATCATTATAAGTTGATCCATTTGGCAGGTCTATAAGGTTTGTTGCCGTATTGGTGTCACCAACGTTTACCGTTCCTGCTCCCAAATGCGTATCCAATATCCATTGTAACGAAGGTTCGTTATTGCCACCGGTTCCAGTTTTTCCCAAACCATTTAGGGATATAACTACAGGTTCAGCATTAGTACCTGTAATGGTTAACTGTGCAAACTTAGGCCCATTGGAGGTGGGTGTAAACAATACATCAAAAGAAGCTGAGTTCTGTGAATTTATACTGGAAGGCATGCCAACAACAGTAAATTCACCAGCATTGGCACCTGTCAATTCAGCTTGTATATTGGTCAAGGAAGCATTCCCTAAATTGGAGAATAGCACCTCTTGCGTAAACGTACCCGAGTTGGCTATGGCATCACCGATAACTTCATCGGTATTTAAAACGATAAGTGGTGTTGGTGCGGCCTGGTTGCTCGGTTTCAATAATACGATTTCATTTCGGGCATAGTCAGATACATAGATGTTTCCATTTGAAACATCCTCTACTAGATCTAAAGGATCTGTAAATCCGGTAAATCCTGGTATACCTGCCTTATAGGTTAAAATATCACCGTTTGGACCATCTGGCACCAATGCTATGATGTCGCTGCTGCCACTATATCTCACAACCAATAGGGCACCCTGCAGGTTGCCATTTTCGGCATTACTCCTATATTCAATGACACCGTTGGGTGATTTGTTAAATTCGAAATCAAATGCAGCTCCACGATAGTTGATGTCTGCTTCTACACCGTTATATGCACTATTATTTACATCGGCATCACCTCTGTTTAGCACAAATTGTCCCAATAAAGGGTTGGGGTGTCCGTAAAAGCCTAAGCTAGAATTAGGGTCCACTCTGAACAACCAATCCCTTTGAACATTGTTGCCATTGGAAGAAGGAATTACAGGATAAAGAGGATTGCTATGGTCATAAAAAGTACCATCCGGTCTTCTTGTTCCATTGATCGATGCAGGTGCATTACTTCCCCCTGCTGTACCATTGGTAGGGATGTATAATTGGCCATTGCTATGCCATACCAAATCGTAGGCATTTCGAATACCAGTTGCAAATAACGTTAATGGCGCATTAACATAAAATGGATTATAAGTTCCATCATCTGCAAAAGTTTGACCATCTTCAGTATAGGTTGCAACTGTAGAAGTCAGGGTAGGGGAATTAACATTAACATTGTTAATCGCCACAGGGTCCATAGTAGTTTTTACATTTAAAGGCCATTGACTTTCGGGAAGTTTGTCTAGGTCCAGACGTAATGCGGCACCGGAAAGAAGACGTTCCTTTCTATTTCCCCAGGCATTGTCCGGTGCTCCTGCGGCACTATTGCTTCCTTGATTAAAATAGATAACCCTAGGTTCTCCATCTTTGAAGTCCATGCTGTTTGTTAAGTGGTCCTTTTTAGATCTTGGTAAATTGGTCAGGATAAGATCGTGAACTTCAAGATTGGCTCCTGTTAAACGGGAAAGATTTCCATCCCAGGCAGGGGCATTGTTCAAACCACCGGAATCGTGGGTTATATAGGCAATTAAATTATTGGCTGTTGCAGCGGGGTCAAACGTAAGACCAACGGTTGTACGACTACTATAATTACCTTGTGCGGCACTCTTCCAGGTATTTAAAATTTCTTTGTTGGCCAAGGTGCCATCTGTATTGATACTCCATCGGTGAATGTCACCGTTTATTACCAGACCATATAGTTTTCCGTCAGGGCCTATGGTCAATGTGGAATATCCAGCACCATTAGCACCACCATTATTGGCTACCGCTCCTGCATTTGTAAAGGCCACGTTGTCAAGGTCCGTAACCGGGCCGGTATTTCCACTGCCTGTTGTAAAGGAGGATGTGAAGAATTCAAAAGGTTCCCCTACTAGATCCAAAACGCCATCGATTACAAGGACATAGGTGGTATTGGCTTCCAAAGGTTGGTTTGGCGCTAAGTTGATGGCATCTCCGCCCCCTGTACCATTAACACTGGCTCCAATAGGAGTTGTGTTTCCTTGTTTGAACAATTTAACGGTAGTGGTGGTAATCGTTGTATTGTCCACACCAGCATTTCCTTCATTGTCAAAATTTGGAAGGAAGAGCTCGTTAGCTGAAATTGTTGGTGTTACGGAAACATTTATGGCTCCGTCGGATGGGGTTACACCGGCCACTCGTGGTGTTTGTATAGCCGTTGTTGTCGAGACAATCTGAATACTATTTATTTTGGTATTGTGCCCTCCGTTTAGGGGGTCAATGGTCAATCTGCCGTCGGTAACATTGACTGTTGCACTTCCGGAAGTAAAACGAGTACTGCTGCCTATGGCTCCTGTTGGGATATAATTATCTACCAAATTTACACCTTCGGCATTTATCCGGTGTGCGGGAATATTTGCAGCAGGATTATCTACAGTAGGGTCACCTACGAATACGGTTACCAAATAACTACCATTTGGTACTTCAATTTCCCATTTGGCATCTGGTAAATATCCATTGGCAGCATTTGTTGATACATTGCCATATTGCAGATGTATCAAGGTGTTGTTAAGATCACTTACTCCAGTAATTTCTCTGTTTCTACCATTTTTGGTAAGATCTGCCGGGGCAGAGGTATTGGCATCCAACCATCCGTAACTATAACCGTTGCCCCTATCTGCGTAGGCATCACCGGCATCTTTCTCGTAACCCGAAGGGGCTGCGGAGGCCGCATCCGAAAAATTAACATTAACGGCAAAGTTATTTATGGGCTCCGTTATTTCCAGATTAATCGTCATTTCGGCGTTGGAATAGCCCATATCCGGTTGGTCAACAGCAAATAGTGTGGTGCTGTAGTTCCCTACTGGAAGATTGGGAAGGATACCCAATTCTAAAGTTCCCAACTGTGGGTCGGTGGGTAAAACCAACCATCCACCAGCATCGGGGTCATCTGAGAGCGTAATAGTTGGGTTGCCTGAATTTGCCGTAACTGTAACTGTCTGTGGGGCAACGTTTTCACCAACTGCACCGGAGAAATTAAGTACTGGCGTATCAAAAGTCAATGCAAGTGCAGGTTGCTCCGCATCAATTTCAAATGCTTTAAATAGAACTGTTATTGACTGATCAACTGCAGCATTGCGATGTGTTGTAAATATTCCGGCGAAATTTAAAGTTTCCGAAGGATTAGCTGTATCGTATGAAGTACCTGCAAAGTAGTTGGCCGGAACAGGAAAGAAATCTACTCCCTCTTCGGAAACCAAGATTTCGTTACCGCCCTCAAGCGTATAGTATCCTTTCACCGTATTGTTCACAGGATCCAATTCCATTCTCAAGGTAATCTCTCCAGTGTTGGAGGCTATATTAGGGGTATCTAGTTCCAAAAATGCCGTTTGTGTGGTATTTTGGTCCATATTCTCTACCTGTAACTGTACTTTTTTGGTAGTAGAAGTGCCTGTTTTTATAAGGGCCAATTTAATATAATGGTCCTCGTCTAGGCCGAACCAAATACCAGCCTGTTGGGCGCCATTCCCCGTACTGCCTGAAAAATCCGGATTTTCCAAAGTTGATGAAATACTAAAAGTAGTAGTGGGGGTGGTTATACCTACCCCTAAGGCGTTCATTTGAGAATTGGTATTTGCACTACTTGGCGTTCCTTGGGAAGCCAACTGGCTATAAAAGATACCTTTGGTACTCGTTAGGGCCAAGCCTGAATTACTCTGAGAAATGAGGCTTGGTGCATAACCCAATACATTGGGATCTGCAATTGCCACATCTTCCGATAATCTCTCACTAGGTTCCAAGACCATGGTCATACCAGATTGTGATAGATTGCCATTGTCCGTTGTAAAGTCAAGTGACAACGGTAGCGTGGTTTCAATTTGGTCACAGGGCAAAGTACTAAGTGGACTACAGGGAAGCACTTCCACTGTATCGGTGACATCAATGGTAATAATTGCAGAATTAGTATTGGTGCCATCGCTTACTTCAACGGTCAAGACATATTGTGGTGTTGTGTCATAGTCAAGTGCCGTTAATAGTGTAATCTCTCCGCTGTTACCATCAATGGCGAACTCTCCACCATCATTACCTGCTGTAATGGAATATGTAAGGGAGCCATCGTCCGTTGCTACAACGGTACCGACTACGCTATTGAGCGCTGCATCCTCAGCTACTGCAAAATTCTGGTCAACGATTACCGGCGGATTGTTCTCTTCTGAAACTGAGAAATAATCAAATGCGGTGTCAAAGCTTGCACCATTCCTATAGGTAGTATAAACTCCGGCAAAGCTTGCAGAACCATTTTCTATACTTAACTGTTTGCCGTCCAAGTATGCTTGGGGAAGGACAAG
The DNA here is from genome assembly GCF_023016025.1 of Arenibacter sp. S6351L. Taxonomy (NCBI): domain Bacteria; kingdom Pseudomonadati; phylum Bacteroidota; class Flavobacteriia; order Flavobacteriales; family Flavobacteriaceae; genus Arenibacter; species Arenibacter sp. S6351L. Next base: position 13,794 of record NZ_JALKBB010000005.1, read on the forward strand.
ATTATTATAGTTGGTCTTGGTGAGCTGAACAAATGCGCCATTGTCAATGGCATAATAGGCGGTCAGGGTTGATGCTATAGGGTCAATTACCAATCTTAATGTAACATCATTACCGGATACTCCTGCATTGGACAATGCAATTTGATCTGGTGAAGTACCTCCGTTTAGGGAAACTCCTCCAATTTCACGACGCATTTCAATATTGTCACCGTTCACATTCAGTTTTACGAAATTTTCATCGTCGATACCAAACCAGATTCCTGCCTGTGCCGAACCACCCCCTGTAGCGATACCTAATAATTTGGTCTCTATAGTCAATGGTGTATTAATATTCTGCAATCCAACTCCCAAGGTATTCACTTGGGCATTGTTATCTACATAGGCAATCCCTTTAGAGGAGGTTAGCACTAGATTGGAATTGACAATATTTAGCTTTGAAGGCTCATAACCATTTATATCCGAGGTGCTGATAGGTAAATCTTCAGTAAGTCTATTTCCTGAATGAGGATCTGCCATAGTAAAGCCGGTACCATTTCCATTGTTGTCTATCAATCCTCCTTCAGAACCGTCAAATGCCAGGTTCAAGGGCAATGTTGTTACAATTTGATCACAAGGTAGGGTACTCAGTGGATTACAAGGTTCTATTTCAATTACATCCGAAATGTCTATTGTTACAATAGCGTCATCAGTTAGCTCCCCGTCAGAGACTTCTACTGTCAACAAATACTGATTGGTAGTCTCAAAATCAAGTGAGGTCAAAACCGTGATTTCTCCGGTTGTCTCGTTAATTCCAAATACTGCACTTTCATTACCAGCGCTTATGCTGTAAACTAGGGTGCCATCGTCTGTTGCAATAACCGTTCCCACAACAGTATTTAAAGTGGCATCCTCTGCTACCGAAAAAGTCTGATTATCTACAACGGGCGTTCCGTTGGCAGGGGAAGCTTCGGTGATAGTTACTTCCCAAACTTGGGTAGTGGTTTCATCCTCTGCGGTAACCGTATAATTTATTGGAGTGCTGAAATCCTGTGAGATACCAGGTAGTGGTGATATGGTAGCACCGTCGGACAAGGTTATCGTAGGCGTTAAGGTTAGACCTGTACCGTTAGGAACTTCAAGAGTCACTGTATGGTTATCAGTGTCAATGGTTGCTGTTGCAGTATCTTCAGTTAATACAAAGGTTAGAATATCTGTCTCGATTGATCTTGGATCTGTTGTTTGCGAGATAACTGCAGAATTGATTTTAGTATTATTGGCCAAAGGATTATCTGCATCAATAGTCAACTTGCCATCCAATACTTGCACCACAACGGTTCCACTAGTAAAACGTCCAAGGTCACCATTTGGCAAATCGGAATCTACATCATATATATCAATGGCAGTTGTTCCCTCCACGCTTATAAAATGGTCTGGGGTCTCATTTAGGTTGCCATCTTGATTTGGATCTCCAACACTAATGGCAACTTCGTACCAACCGTTGGGTACTTCAATTTCCCAAACACCTTCATTGGCTCTGTTACCTGTCCAACTTCCAATGTCGTTACCTTGAAAATGGACCAGGGTCTGCTGTGATAAATCCAATCCAGGATATGAACCACGATTACGGCCAACGCCATTGCTCGGTGTTGTCAGGTCTATTGGCTGGCCATCGGATAGTTTGATCCAACCATAGGTAAGACCGCCTTCATTGGCGCCATAGGGTAATCCATAATCTTTAACATACCCCGTGGGTGGAGTTGTAGCGGCATCCTGAAAATTCACTCTATAGGGAAAGGAAGTAACAACCAATGGCGCTTCCACCGTCACCTCTTGAATTGCAGCGGAACTCGTAAGACCCTGGTCATCCGTTACCGTTAAAGATATTGTGTATGTGCCCGCAGTGGGATATTCATAGGACAGGGTTGCACCATTTGCGGTGTCACCATTTCCAAAATCCCAATCATAGGCAGCAATAGAACCATCGTCCTGAGAGGCAGTAGCATCCAAATCAACGGTTAAATCCGAAATAGAAGTAGTGAAACTTGCATTTGGCACATTGTTCATTAATTCGGTGACTACCTCTGAATAATCAGTGCTCAAGCGAATAGGACCAATTTTCCCTGTATTGTTGGGTGAAGTGGAACCGATAAAGATACGTCCCAATTTCGGCGTTCCGGAAGTGGAGTGATCTGTTGTTGCCGTAAGCCATGAATTGTCACCTTCCGTTAGGGTAGGAGACAAAGTATATTGGTATGTTATGGTCCCTATGCCATCCCATACACCTCTTACAACAAATTGTAATAATTGGTCTTCATTAAGCACTTGCTCGCCGGCGTTGGAATTTGCACCACCTAAACCTAATCTAGCTTTTATATTTCCGTCGTATCTACCTATAATCTGTCGGATCCATTGGTCGCCCGGTGCATCGTCGTCTACTCGTATAGCGACACGGACCCTATTTAAATTTCCAGTTCCTATTTCGGAGAACTTAAAATAGGTTCCAAAATAGAAAGGAACATTGGCAATAAGGTCGGCAGGATTATTTACAAGGGTTAAATAATCTATCGTAGTGTTCAGATTTTCTATATTCACGGAGTGGGTAGTACCACTTGTAAGGCCTTCTGCTACGACAGGGGCATCGGGCAGCTCAACACCGCTGGTATTATTGACCTCAGGATTCCAGGCCCCACCAGAAACGACTTTGAGATTGCCTGGAGTGTATGTGAAATTTTCGATATAGGAAAAAGCGTTGGTCGGAGTTTCAAGTTCATCCACCACGGTAATTGCAATATCTTGGGTAATTGAAAGACTTCCTGAATCCGTAACAGTTACCTGTATATCGTATACATTATCCGTATTGGAGTCTGCTGGCACCTCAAAATCGGGTGCTATTACGAAAGTAACTACTCCTGTACTCGCATCAACATCAAATTGTCCATCATCATTACCGCCGCTAAAGGAAAAAGTCAGGCCTGAGCCTTCTGAATCGTTATCGTCAGTGGCATCCACATCAATAGCCGCTGTCTGATTTTCTGCAACCTCTATGGTATTCGCTGTTGTTATTTGAGGTGCTGCGTTGAGAGGCGCAGCCTCGGTCACTGTCACTGCCCATAGTTGGGATGTGCCATCCTGGGCCGTTACAGTGTAATCAGCTGGGTTCGTGAAATCATTGGACACACCCGTATCAGGATTTATGGTTGCATTATCTGAAATAGTTATGGTTGGGACAAGGTCGGTAATATCAGTGCCGTTGTTTACTTCGATGGTCACAGTATGGTTGCCTGCTTCAATAGTGGCGTCACCGGTTTGTTCCGCCAAGGCGAAAGTCAATATGTCGTTCTCGTTACTTTGTACCGCTGGCAATATTTCAATAGCCTGTACTATAGCTTTATTGGTAGATGCTAAAAAATCTATATTCAGTTCACCATCCAGCACTTCTACTTCAAAACTCAATAGAGCCAAAGTCCCTTGGCCGTAGGTAGCAAAAAGATCTAAGTCGTCTACAACGGTGTTCCCTTCTATAGAAACATCAAAAACCCTTGCGCCAGCGGTATCAAAGTAATTCTCTAAACTATGAATAGCTATAATGTAGTTGCCATTGGCAATGGGAAAATTATAACTAAATTCCGTGCCGAACCTCCTAGGATGGTAGAGCTCGGTATGACCGCCTGCGATGGTATAGGGCGTATTGGATGTTTCGGTAGGCTGTGTCTCCACTAAATAACCCGGAGTCTCCGCGATATATAGATCCGAATCTTTCGTATAGTCTTGTCCAAAAACGTTCATGCGGAAAGGTGCCGTAATTTCTGAAACGGTAACAGCCGTTGCCGTTAAATCAGCATCTAATTCTGCGGGGATAAAACCCTTGGCTGTGGCAATTATTTTGTTATTTCTGGTATCGCCTACTGCCAAGTTGGTAGCGTCTATTGCGAAATCAAAAAGGCCTACAGTATTGGTCGTGGGAATAGTCAGCCAATCATTGGATCCTGTGATATTCTTATCAACGGCATTTATATTGTCATTGATTGTTAAGCTAATATTGGTTGCTCCAGCACCGGAAAGCGTACTGGAAAAAGTGCTTGAAGTACCAGCTTCTAAAGCTTCGCTAATGGAGTTTGGTGAGAAAGTAAGAACACCATTTACAGGAGTCCCCGTACTTTCAACTACATCAATATGTGTAATCTTGGAGTTAAAGCCCCCAACACCGTTCATTGTCATAAATCCATCGGTCACTTCAACAATCATGGTTTCAACCACTGTTTGACCTGGATTGGGGACAAAAGCGGGAATAATGGTATAACCCTCAATGGTGGCACTATGTCTACTGTCAATATTATTTACATCTTTATCACCTAGACCGATGGTAACTGCATAGGTGCCATTGGGAATTTCAAGTTCCCAAATTACTTCATTGCCTCTAGGTTGTCCTGCCCAGGATTGGTTGCCACCTGTATTGGACATGATATTATCACCTTGAAAGTGCATTAAGGTTCCTTCTAATTTTTCTTGGTCCGAAGCTCCAGAATAAGTTGTGGTTATTCTATTTCTGCCTGCACCTCCAGTTGCCCCGGAACCACCATTGTTGGCAGCTTCGTTGGATATGTCTGCCGGCGTAGTCCCATCGGAAGCCAGTTTCCAGCCATATTCATAGTTTTCCGTGCCTATGGTAACACTAGAATTCCCAAATGCTTTACCATAATCTGCGAGGTAACCGGCAGGTGGTGTTGTAAAACTTGGATTGTTTTGAAAGTTAATATGCGCTATGAAAGGAGTGATGTCTTCCGTCACAGAAAATGAATTGTATGAAATATCCATAGAGCCTCCCGTAGCCCTTCTGGTAGAGGTCATTATTCCGGCAAATGTTAGATTATTTGTGCCTATATTGTTATCGTGATCAATTCCATTGAGAAATGAATCTGGAGCTGTTAAAACATCGGTTCCCGACTGCGCCACTTGAATTTCGCTACCACCGTCCAAACTGTAAAATCCCCTTACCGAATTATCGGAGGGGTCAATGGAAATACGAAAACTTATTTGTGATACTCCGCTTGTATTAAAGTTGCCCGTATTTAATTCCGTTATAATCAAATTCGCAGCATTATTGGGGTCGGTCTGTTCCAGTGCAAACTGAATCTTTTGCTGGGTAGCATTTGCTTTTACCACGACCAACTTGGCAAAATTATTTTCATTTAATCCAAACCATATTCCTGCCTGTTGTGAACCGTTAGTAGCTGTACCATTAAGACTACCTGTAAAATTTGGCTGATCAATGACTGCTGAAATATCGATGACGTTGGAAGCGGCTTGAAACCCTACCCCAAGGGCATTGATCTGGGAATTTGTAAAGGTGCTGTTTGGAGATCCGGAAAGTTGACTGTAATTTATTCCGTTGGTGGCAGTAACGTTTAGAACCCCACTGGAAAGGGAAAGATTCTGGGCTACCAGACCGGGAACATCGTCATCATTAATGGCCTCGTCTCCAGTTAATACAGTGGAAGGTGGATCGACCATTGTGAAACCGGTAGACAAAATACCTCCTTGGTTTCCATTAAAATTTAAATTTACTGGCAGAGTAACTCCCACCTCGTTACAATCCAATGTGCTTAGATCGGGGCAAGGAGTTTGACTAAATGCGAGTAAGGAAAAAAGAAAAAGAATAGGGAGTAGGGTAATTTTTCTCATAATACGGCGTAAAAGAAATTGATTGAATATGGTGTTGGAATATATATAGGCGAAATGAAGACTATCCTGGGATCGGAGTCTTAATTCGGAACTAAAAAAGCGTACGGAAAAACATGGAGCAAAGTCCATGGAAAGCAGTTTGTATAATTTTCTGCTAAAGTAATTTCTAATCATTCAAAATGGTTTGGTTATTTAAAACCAAAGCATTCTCGAGGCTAATTCATATTCGCATGTGGGGTATGCGATATAAATATTTTTTTGCGGGGGGAACTTTTAATCCTGAGGACCAAAAGCGCTATTAATATTTTTGACAAGTATATAAAAATCATTTTAACATCTTGCCTATAGAGTCTTGCTAATCACCCAATTCTTGGTAAAATTCGTTGAGTTGTACACTAATTGGGATAAACTTATCGCAGTCTATTTATATTTTTTTTGTTTAATAAAGGAAAGGTCTTTTGAAATTATATTTATGTCAGCTTAATCGATAAATAAGAGTAGGAAAATAATACATATTTTATAATAATTAGTAATCATTAATATTAGAATTTAAGAAATATAGAGAACTTCCAATCCAAACATAGAGTTGAAATTATTGTTACAATTTTATGTGATTTCATTTAGATATCGATAAATTTTACGCTTTCCAAAATGGGAAAGAGAGATTTATGTCAGTTAATTTAAATGGTCGATCCTATCTAGCGCACATGAGTTGACTCAATGGTCGAGTATAAAGGCCTTGCCTGCCAAATTGGATAGTTCCCCCGAATACCTTTTCAGCAAGCTGGCCAATATGCGTTTAATATGTGGTTAATTGTACATCAATGGTACATTGCAATCTAGACAATTAGGCAGCCCTTTATCATATTTCATTGGGCAAACATATATTGATATAAAGAAAGTCCCTTGCGGTTTTCCGCAAGGGATTGAATTCTGTTCCCGGAGGTTTGGAATTTTGTTTTATCATATTCTATAATACATCAATTAGCCCGTTAGAATCAATTGCTTTTAATGGGGTTAGATGCGGAATAAGAGTGCATTCCCAACAAGTTTTGCTTCGGGCCTACCTGGTTATCAAAGAATACAAAATTCTCCAATCAGTTGGCCAGACCAATAAGGGTTTTAGGTTTTGTGCTAATACGGTATTGGAATCATCCACTAAAAATAATTTGAAGTCACTTAATTATTTGAACAAATTTCATTAGCTTAGGAGGTGTAGATCAGTATGGGAATCAACTATTTATGTTATTAGGATAAAAGATTACATGTAACTTCTAATAGCAACAAAAAGGGACATGTAAATCGTAAAATAACCCATGGAATTTTAATTACACTTTACAATAGATTTAACTTTCTGGGTACCGAATAGGAAATATAAAGAAATGGCAGTTCTCCTCCGCTTAAAAAAGGTTCTATTTATGTTACTGTTTTCGGGCATTATGATGCAATGCACGAAAAACCTACCACCTGGAGATCCCGATAATGGGGGATTAGTACTGCCTGAAGGTTTTGAGGCGGTAGTGGTGGTGGACAGTATAGGACCTGCTAGGCATCTTGCTATAAATGACAATGGTGATGTTTATATAAAAATGCGATTTGCCCATGAGGACGGTGAGAATATTGGTCTGCGTGATACTGATAATGACGGAAAAGCGGACGAAATAGAGCGGTTTGGGGTATTTGATCAGCGTGGATATTATGCTACAGGGATGCGGATCAATAAGGATTATTTATACTATAGCACAGCAAGTACGGTATATAGGCAAAAGCTGACAAGGGGCAAGTTGGTACCTGAAAGCGAGCCGGAGGTTATGCTTACGGATGATTATCAAAATTCCCCTTTTGGTTATTCCCACATTGCCAAACCACTAACTTTTGATGATAACGGCCATATGTATGTCCCCTTTGGCTCTCCTGGTGATGTTTGCCAATCAAAAGAACAGAATAGAATGCCCGGGGCATTGGGTCAGGATCCATGTCCAGAGTTGGAATGGCATGCTGGGATATGGCAATTTGACGCCAATAAGCCGGGGCAGACACAAAAGGATGGATACCGCTATGCTACCGGAATTAGGAGTGTTGTGGGGATGGATTGGAATCCTTACGACAATACCTTGTATGTCCTACAACATGGACGTGACAACCTGAACCGTAACTGGCCCGAATACTATTCCCCATGGCAAAGTGCTATGTTGCCATCAGAAGAATTTCTTAGGGTCAAAGAGGGGACCAATGCTGGTTGGCCTTACTACTATTACGATCATATGCAGGGCAAAAAATTACTTAATCCCGAATATGGAGGGGATGGCAAAAAGGAAGGCGATGGGGCAAAATACGAGCAGCCCATAATTGGTTTCCCAGGTCATTGGGCACCCAATGACCTACATTTCTATCAGGGAGACCAATTCCCTGAGCATTATAAAAATGGCGCTTTTATAGCCTTTCATGGTTCAACCATCAGAGCGCCTTTTCCCCAAGCTGGCTATTTTATTGGTTTTGTCCCTTTTAAAAATGGGCAAGCTGGTGAGTGGGAAGTTTTTGCCGATGGTTTTACACAGGTCGATAAAATTGTTGATACAGACGATGCAGGATACAGGCCTGTGGGTATTGCCATGGGGCCGGATGGGTCATTGTATATAAGCGAAAGTGAACATGGTAAAATTTGGCGCGTAATGTACAAAGGGGACAAGAAGAATTTTGGTAAGGACCAACTTGCACAAATGGAAAAGCTCAAAAACTTACCGCATATCAAAACTCCGGATGAGATTAAGGATGATCTTACCCCGCTCAGGGCAGAAGCGGGAGCAATATTGTATAACAAATACTGTGGATCTTGTCATATGGCCAATGGTATGGGAGATGGCAGTAGGTTTCCGCCTATCGCTGGTTCCGAATGGGTCAAAGGGGACCAAAAAAGGCTTATAGATGTTGTATTGAGTGGATTAAGTGGGCCTATTGAAGTAAATGGCAAGGCCTTTGACGGCGTTATGCCACCAGTAGACTATTTGGAAGATGAAGAAATAGCCCAGATCCTCACCTATATTAGGAAGGAATTTGGCGATAATTCCCCTCCCGTTGGATCCTACTATGTAAAAGAGGGCAGATACTACGCAAGGAAGAAAAAGGAGGCATTAAAGAGTGGTATTTAGATGCCTTGGCAATTTAACCCTCGCCTGTGAGATGATTTTTAGTTTGAAATTTTGGTGCCGTAAATTCTGCCTCAATCCTGTTTTTCCTGAATTTTTTATTATATTCAATTTTTGTTATATGGCGTATTCAAGATCATAAAAGCTATTAGTTATTAAAGGTTTATAATTGGTTCTGGTATATATCCCTAGCTTGGATTAACTTTAGTGCCAAACCGATCAGTCTTATAAAATGAACAAAGCCATTTTCTTTCTTTTTCTTATTCCAATTTTGTCAATAGGCCAAAGCACGGACCTAAGATCCAAACCAAATGCAAATCCTATTACAGCTTATATAGATAAGCCTTTTGCTCAGGAATATCATGAGGCATTTATTATTGCCGAAAATAGTGAAGACTCCAACAATGTTAGGGCCATTCAACCAGATTTGGAGGGAGGCATCTGGATTGCCACCAAAAATGGTATCTACCAAAAAGAAGTCGGTTCCAAGGAATGGAAGATAGTAATTAGCGGAGATAACCAAGGCCCGGCCTATGACGTAGAAATTGATAAAGATCAAAATGTTTGGTTGGCCACCTGGAACGGAGTTTATAGGAGTAGGTCCGGCGACATCCAAAAAATGGAAGGTCCTAAGCCGCCCATTGCCAAACTGCTATCGGCAAAGGAGGGCGTTTATGCCATGGGGCCATATGGAATATGGTTGTACCAAGATAAAAAATGGGTAAAAAGGGATTATAAAACAGCGAGAAGTATTCGCACCGTGTTGTCCGACAATAACGGCGGACTGTGGATAGGTACAGACGTGGGCCTTTACCACTGTACGGATGAAAAAACTACGGCATATCAGGGAAACGACGATTTGATCAGTGCTTATGTTCGGGGAATGGATTTTGACCAAGAGGGAAATATATGGATAGGGGGCTTGGGGGGAGTTTCCATTAGAAACAAAACTGCAAAAATTGGAGAAAAAACGTCTGAAGATGGGATTGTCAATGCCAATGTAACTGCTGTGGCAAAGGGTCCAGACGGCAGGATGTGGGTGGGAACGCAATACGGGATAACCAGATTTGTCCCGGGAGAAAAAGAATATTCCGTTAGATTGGGCAGGCGTTGGTTGGTATCTAACGAGGTGAGAGATATTGCATTCGACCAACAGGGAAATGCTTGGGTTGCCACTGCTAATGGAGTAAGTGCCATAAAGAACAGGCAAATGACACTTGAAGGTAAGGCGGACTATTTTTATGATAAATTGATAAGGCGCCATGTCCGGGAACCATGGATAATAGCCCGTTCCAAATTAGCGGTGCCTGGCGATACCACGACCATACAGCCGGAGGACGACGATAATGATGGGGAGTTTACCTCCAATTATCTGGCCATGGAATCCTTTAGGTATGCAACAACCAAAAATCCGGAAGCCAGGGAAAGAGCTGGAAAGGCATTCGATTTCTTACATTTTTTAAGGGAAGTAACGGGTGAAGATGGTTTTTTTGCAAGGACCATAATTCCAGCTTCCTGGGAACAATCCCATGATATGAACCGCACTTACACCGAGCGCGAATTGGCCGAGGAAATTATTGAGAATCCCAGACAAAAGCCGGTAGAAAAGCGTTGGCATGTTTCCAAGGATGGCAAATGGAAGTGGAAGGGAGATACCAGTAGCGATGAGATTTCTGGGCACCTATTCGGTTATTATTGTTACTATAACCTAGTGGCGGATGATAAGGAAAAAAAGCGGGTAGCCGATCATTTCAGCAAAATTATGGACCATTTGATGGAGAACGATTTTAACCTGGTAGATGTGGATGGAACCCATACCAAGTGGGGCGTTTGGTCCCCGAATATTCTGAACCACAATCCCGATTGGGCTCCGGAAAGGGCATTGAACTCTTTGGAGTTGCTAGCTTTCTTAAAGTTTGCCCATCACATTACCAAAAAAGAAAAGTATCAAAAGGAATATTTGAAATTGATAAAGGAAGAAGGGTATTTGGAAAACGCTAAAACCTTGCACAACACCAACCCTTCCTGGGAGACTTATTTTGACATCTTTTTGTCCCTATACATGTATCCAATTTTAATAAACTATGAGGAAGATCCAGCTTTGAAGAGGGAGTATCAAGACCATTTGGAGCAATGGTTCAAGAAGCATAAAAAAGCAAAGAGCCCCATGATCAATTTTACTTACAATCTTCTAACAGGGGGGGGCGATGAGTTGGATAGCTCTATAGGTTTCCTGAAGGACGCTCCCTTGGACTTGTTAGATTGGTATGTTGACAATGCACAAAGGGAAGACCTTAAGGTAGTTCGGCAGCCTATTCTTGAAGAGCTTCAGACAGCCTTGCGCCCACCAAGTGAATACCGAACCATGAGATGGGATCAAAACCCTTATGTTGCGGTCAGCGGCGACCCGTCTCAGGAAAAAGAACCTGTTTATTGGCTGCTACCGTACTGGATGGGACGATATTTAAACTTGATATCGGCGGAAAAGTAAAACTTAAAATAATCCAAAGCATTTGATATAATCCTTAAAAAAGATTCTTTTTTACCAGCTCATAATAACTGGCACTTACAGGAATGACCGCTTTTTCAATCAGCAGATCCCGGCCCTTTAAAGCGTTAACTTTTGCTTTGTTAACGATGTATGATCTATGGACCCTCATGAAACTTTGTGCTGGGAGCTTTTTCTCCAGAGCGCTAAGGCTCTGGTTGCTCATAATCTTTCCCTGTGGGGTGTGATAAATAACATATTCGCTATCGCTCTCAATATATAGAATGGAATCGAACTTAATTTTATGTAGGTCATAGCCCGATTTAACGATTATTGAATCCTCTGCGGCTTCCTGGTCAGTGTCTATTTTTATTTTGTTGACAGCCTTTAAAAAGCGTTCAAAAGTAATTGGCTTTAAGAGATAATCTATGGCATTTAGTTCAAAACCTTCCAAGGCGTATTCCGAGTATGCCGTTGTAAAGATGACCTGAGTTGATGGCGGAATCATTTTTGCAAACTCTGTACCTTTAATTTCGGGCATTTGGATGTCCAGTAGTAACAGATCTATTTTTTGTTCCTTAAGCACTTTTATGGCATCCAAGGGATTTTCGAAGTCGGCCACCAATTCCAAAAAATTCACTTTTGCAATATAGGTTTTGAGGAGGCTTCGGGCCAACTCTTCGTCGTCTACAATTAAACATTTAATGGTTCCCATTCAGATCTATGTGTAGTTGAACTTTAAAAGTAGTTAATTCTTTTTGGATCTTTAAGGTATGCTTTTTTGGGTATAGTATTTCCAATCTTTTCTTTACGTTTTCCAGGCCTATTCCTCCAATTTTGTCTTTTTGCATCGATTCCTTGGGGATGCTGTTTTCAATTTCAAAATTGATGTTTTTATCGTCGGAGAAGATACTTATTTTTAAAAAAGCATCTGTTATCTTTTCCAAATTACCGTGTTTTAGGGCATTTTCAACAAAGGGAATGAATAGCATGGGTGCTACCTGCACAGCATCGTTTTTTATTTGAAATTCAGTTTGTATGGGATAGGTTTTGCTACTTTTTAAGACGTACATGGCCAAATAGTCCTTTATATAGTCGACCTCTTTTCCTAAAGGTACAAACGCTTGTTCACATTCGTACAGAACATAACGTAACATATTGGAAAGGGTACTGATACCTTGTTGGGTCTTGTCCGAATTGGTAACCGAAAGCGCATAAATATTGTTCAGGGAATTGAACAAAAAATGTGGGTTGATCTGCGATTTCAGTAGTTTTAATTCAGTTTGCAAATTTTCATTCCTGTTCCTAATATTTTCTTCTTCCTTCTTTTGGGCAAACAAAAATGTCTCCATAAAAGTGGCTAGTACATAGGCAATGGACAATACCAAAAAATGGATCAAAAATTGGGGTGGAACCCTAGGGCGCATTGCGGGCGGTGGACCTGCCTGGCGAGGTGGTTGACCTGAAATCAGTCCCACAAAAGGTTCAGAAATAATTGCGGCGCAGAAAACGATCAAGGCCAAGGAAATCAATATAAATGGTACATACCTTTTTTTGAACAAAAGTGCGGGTGCCGTGTAATAGATCAGAACGGCAATGACCACAATTTGCAAAAGAAAAGAGGGTGCGTTCTTTTTGGCAAAGACTACATCATCTGTCATAAGCAACCAGGCCATGAGCCATACGGCTAGCCATAATACCGTGTGAAAAAGAAATCGTTTTGTTCTGTCCATGGTACAAATTAAAGGAATTAATTTTCATCACAATGCAAAAATAGGCCCTCCGGGCCCTTCTTTATTTATTGTTCACTGGTGTAAACACTTTATTCGCTTAAAACCTGCGATGGTTCACAGAAAGAAGCCATTTGGCATTCAACCATGGGCCATCTTTGTAGTCCAAAGAATGAATTTAAAAAACAATAACAATGAAAAAAATGATAGTAAAATCGGCAATGTTAACAGCAATGGTAACCTTATTTTTTAGCGCTAATCTTAGTGCACAACAACCTCAGGGTGGGCAAGGACAAAAAGAGCGGCCTTCCGTAGATCAAATTTTTAAGGAAATGGACAAGGATGAAGACGGAAAATTATCCGAAGAGGAATTGAAAGGCCCTATCAAGGATGATTTCGCCAAGATAGATACGGATGAGGATGGCTACATCACTAAAGAGGAGTTGGAGAAAGCGCCTAAACCTAAAGGACGTAAACGTGAATAGGGAATGAACTTAAGTGTAATTATAAAATTGAAATTATGACGAATAAATTTTCATATTTAATAGTAGGTGCCGTGCTCTTCATGTCCTACCTAAGCTGTAGCAATGATAGTGAGGATACTGCGGACGGCACGGATGATAGCGAAACAGTGGATGAATCTGCTGTGGTAAATGTTGATCCATCTTACTTTTATACGGCAGATGGATCGGTCACGATTACTACTGTACCCTGTACATTGTCAGATGGCACCGAAACGGATTGCTACCAAATTGTTACCTCCAGTTTGGCCGGAGATCACGAAATGGGGCCTTGGTGCCCGGACAATATCGACGACGATGCGGAGGCAGGGGGCATATGGCTGGAAGGCGGGGAAGTTTATGATGTGGATGGTGCCTTTGTTGAAAATTTGGCGACATTTTACGACGATACCAATTGGTTATTATATGATAGCAACGGAGATATTTATGTAACGGATACGGAAGAAGATTGTGAGAATGCCGCCAACCCAAATGTGGGCGCCGAGTATGAGAACTTCTGTGTAGAATGCCTCCCTTCCTATATTACCGATTTAAGTCAAACTTGGGTAATACCAGTAACGCCGGTAATACAGGCTAGTCCAACTTTATTTACTACCGCAGGAGGAGGGCCTCCGGGAGCGGGCAATTCGGCACCTTCGACTCGTGGAGTAGCTTTGAACGGTATTGAATTTTCTGCTCCTGCACCTGTAGATAATATACTTGGGGCATACACCCTTGCCCCTTTTGATGATGCTGGCGGACATATTAATGTACATCAGGGATACCACTACCATGCAGCTACAGGATTCGGGACACAAATAGCGCAGGACGATGGGCATGCAGCTTTGATCGGATACGCCTTGGACGGATTCGGAATATATGCTTTGGAAGATGCCAATGGCGATAGCCCTTCCGACTTGGATGAATTAAGGGGGCATACGGATGAAACTAGAGGGTATCATTACCATGTAGACGCTGCCGGCAATAATAATTTTATAAATGGTTTAAAGGGAGCTTACGTCAATTGAAAGTAATGGTTGGAAAGAGTCTTAATTAGATAGGAAGGCCATTCGAAAAATAGTATGGCCTGTTCCATCTAACCTTTTAAACATAAAAATATAAACAGATGAAAAAATACATGTTACTGCTAGTTGCTTTGGGGTTTTCAATGGCAAGTTTTGCCCACAATCCCAATGTTTCTACCACAATGCTGGTGGAAAAGGGGAATAATAGTTGGGTATTGCAGATAAGTGCATCCTTAACCGCTTTTCAACAGGAAGTAAGGACCCATTTTGCTGAAACACCTTATCAATCTCCAGAGGAGTTTCAACAAATGGTGTTGGAGCATATTAAAAACAACCTTCATATCAGTTTCAATGGGGGAGAGGATATTTCTTTCGGGAACGGAGCCGTAAAACTTGGTCATGAAACCATGGTAGTTTTCGAAGTCTTGGATATTCCCACGGATATAAATTCGGTGTTGGTTACAAATACCGCCTTTAAGGACATCCACCAAAATCAGAGTGCCCTAATACTTTTAAAGGAAGGATTTAGCAAAGAACATTTTGTTTTGAACAATGCCAACGATCACACCCTCTCGTTGGCGGTAGCTGGAAATGAATTTGTGGAAGTAGGCAAAAATGAGGCTAGTTTTTTTTCGACCGGTATAGGGGTCATTTTATTGGGTGTAGCAGCGATTTTGGTTGTGGGGCTTACTGTGTTGGGGGTAGGTTATGTATTTAACAAGCCCGATAAGTCTAAAAAAGTGCCTCTTACCGTAGTTCGTTGATTTAAATTATTGGGTGCACTAATGGAGATTTAAGGAGATAATAATTAAACAGAAGCAGATGAAAAGAAAAGTAATATCAAAGAGCAATATGCTAAGGCAATCCCTTGGAATTATCGTATTATTTATTGCGTTTCTCGCTTGCGGTGATGATAGTACGGAATATGATGAAATTGAAGACGAAGAGGTAGCCGATGCTGTAATTCAAGAATCCTTTTTTAATTCCACTTCCCTGATTTCCTATACCAAGGTGGATTGTACCTTGGAGGACGGATCTACGGGCGACTGCTATAAATTGGTATTTTCCAGCAATCCAGTGGAAGATGGACCATATTGCCCAGAGACCATAGATGATATAGGGGGCTTGGGGATTTATGATGGTGCCACAGATCCTGGTTTTCAGGTGTTGAAGGCCACCTTGTTCAATGCGATGGAAGCGGATGGCTATGATATTATTGACGATGAGGGCAACATCAATATAGATGATTTTGCTTCTGGTCCTGCCGACCCTGATTTGGCATATTGTTTGGAAGCGGCTCCCGATAATGATCTTCAGCTTACCTTCCTGATTCCGGCAACCCCAAAATTGGGATCCACAAATGATGTTATTGGTACTATAGACTTGGTTGGTGTTTCACTCGATGGAGTTCCCATCAATGGTGCCCCACCTTCTGTTGCCAATCCAGGAAGGGAAAAAGCAGGAAATATTCCTTCCTTGGATCCTTGCGGAGGTCATAATGACCCGGCTGGTTACTATCATTGGCATTTTGTGGCAGAGACCATGAACCAAGTGCTGGACGCTTATAACATAACCGATGTATCCTGTACCTTCATAGACCAAGTTTCCGGAACCCAGTTAATTGGTTTTGCCAAGGATGGTTTTCCCATCTATGCCTATGAGGTTGAACCATCGGATTTGGATGATTGTGGGGGCAGAACTTCCAGTACCACGGAATACCCGGATGGTGTATATCATTATGTTGCCAGTAATACGGATGCTCCCAATGTTCCAAAATGCCTTAAAGGTGTAGCGGCAAGTAATAACTTTAGTTACCAATAAAAAGGATGATAAAAAAGACACTGATTTTTTGCATACTCATGGTGCTGTCTTCCAAAATGGCACTTGCCCATAACCCATTGTCGGCCATGTATTATTTCGAGGTAAAAGGCGAGTTGGGGATATTGAATGTTAGCCTTAGTCAGGCTGGCCTGCAAGAGGCCTTGCTAAAATACTATTCAGGAACCGATTTCAGTCTATTGACGGAGGTGGACTACAAGCAATTGGCGGTGGATTATATAAAGGAGAATTTCCATTTGACTGTAAATGGCGATCCAATCTACTTGGAGAATGGAGGGTTGAAGCTGGGAAACCATCAAACGGATCTAAAATTTATAAGCTCCGAATTGCCCAAGGAGTTCAATAATCTTGATGTTGCCATAAATGCCTTTAGGGAAAATGACCATCATCAAACTATTTTCTCATGGTCATTAAATGACATTACGGACAAGCTTATTCTAAAGGAAGACAACGAATACAGGGCCTCAGTGGTATTTAAGTACAATAAAATGGTTGTCCAAAATAGGAGAATCAATACCAATTACTTGTGGTTCATCGCCATTGTTCCATTTTTTATAGTGGGTAGAAAGCTGCTGTTGTCACCTAAGCTGAATCAAAAGAAGTTGGAATAGCAATCATTAATGGAATGTATTAGATATTCAATCCTAAAAAACATCAAGACTATGAGATTATGGAAAAACATATGGGACCAGTTCAAGATTGCGGGTAATGAACCCAATCTCTGGTGGGCCTTTATTGTTTCATGTGTTGTAATAGTACTGGCAGTATTGGTTATTTATAAAATGATCAAACCCGTAAAATAGCCTAAACCCATTAGGCTTAAATTGGTTTACCGATCAATGCCCATTATTGACTTAAAATAGTGGGCAGTTCATGGATTTGCAGATTTTGATGCTGCCTGATTTACGAGATTTGTCATAACAAAAATACAGAATAAACAGAAGTAATAACGAACCCCCCCTAAATTAAAAGACATGAAAAAAGAAGTAAAAGTGAATAAAAGTATCATGACAATAGCAATGGGTGTGACCTTGCTTTTAACTACCCTAATTGCCTGTAGTGCAGATAGTGCTTCCGATGAGGATACTGAAGAAACTGTTGTAACCGAATTGCACGCTGCATTTTCAGCCTTTAATTCCGATGCCACCACTATTTATTTGGATGGGTCCAATGTAGTAATAGAAACTACTGGTTTGCCCAACCATGAAACGGTTTATTGGGGAGAAGGAAATTCCCTATATAAGGAGGAACCTGATGTGGATAGAACGCCAAGCATCATGTCCAGTAACAACAATGCTACTACCATTGTGGTGGATGCAACCCCTAATTTAACGGGAAGTACAGTATCCACTCAATTGAATACTATAGGCATTGCCGTAAGCGGGGCCTCCATTTTTAACGATCAAGAAGGAGGCGGCCCATTAAACCAGGCAGCGGCAAGTTTGGACTGGACAGGTGCCCATATTGGTCCTGGTGTTTATCACTACCACTTGGAGCCCAAAGCCTTCACCGATGATGATGAGAATCTAGTAGGGATACTCTTAGATGGGGTTTTTCTCTACGGTAGAAAATGTACTTCCACCGGGACCTACCCAACAGATTTGGATGCTTCGGGCGGACATACTACGGCTACCCAATATACAGATGGCGAAGAGGAGTACCACTATCACATCATCAATGAATTGTATTCAACAACGGGATCTTATTTGGCCTTTGCCGGTCCATATCAGGGATACTAAAAAAAAGGACTATGCGACCATTACTTTTATTAATTGTGACTGCCTTATCCCTTATAAACTGTAAAGACGCCACTGATATAAAAAGCGAGGAGGGGAAGGCTATTGTAATCTCCAATGTTGAGGTATCCAAACAGGATTTGGACCTTAACCAAATTGAAGGGAAATGGTATTATAAAAACCAGCCTTACAATGGGTATTCGGTGAAATTTCATGCCAATGATACCTTGGCGGAAAGACTAGGGTTTCTAAATGGTAAAAGGGAAGGTATTGCAAGAAGATGGTCCGAAAATGGAGTGCTTAGGGTAGAATCTACCTATCATCAAAACAAATTGGTAGGAGTGTATAAAAGCTGGTGGGAAAATGGGGTGTTGGCAGAAGAATCCCATTACGTTAATGGCCTTAAGCAGGGTGAAGAAAAACAATGGTATGCCACCGGACAATTGTCCAAAGTTAGGCAAATGGCAGAAGGGAAGGAAGAAGGATTGCAAAAGGCCTGGCTGCCCAATGGGAAATTATATGTTAATTATGAAGCCAAAAACGGACGCATTTTTGGAATGCTAAGGGCTAATTCATGTTATAAATTGGAAGATGAAGTTGTTGTTAGGGATTAAGAATAAGGGGTTGGTGTTGGTTTGTTGGTTGGCATTTTTTACTAGTTGCAAGAATCAAGTAAAAAAGGAGACTGTTGAAGTAGTGGAGACCAGTAGGGTGGAATATCTTCCCTACTACAGCGATGAATCCTTTACGCCATATTGGTTAACCCCAAATAGTGAAGAGGAAAAGAGTTTCCATAAAATTCCGGATTTCAGTTTGGTAAATCAATTGGGGGATACGGTATCCCAAAATACATTTGATGATAAGATATATGTTGCGGATTTCTTTTTTACCACTTGTCCTGGTATTTGTTTAAAAATGACGGGTAATATGGTAAAAGTGCAGGAGGCATTTAAGGACGATCCAGAAGTATTATTGTTGTCACATTCGGTAACACCCTCTATAGATTCTGTCCCCATACTTAAGAATTATGCCGAAAAAAACGGAGTAATGGATAATAAATGGCATTTGGTTACAGGGGACAAAACGGAAATTTACGATCTGGGAAGAAATCAATATTTTGTAGAGAACGATTTGGGGGTGCCAAAGGATATAAACGACTTTTTGCACACGGAAAACTTCCTGTTGGTAGATAAAAACAAACATATTAGGGGTATTTATAATGGGTTGAACAGGGCATCCATAGCCCAACTAATTACAGATATCAAAGCCTTAAAACTGGAGTAGTTGCTATGCGTTTATTTGCGAAAATTCGACGGGGTTTCATTATTTCCGGCAAATTCAAAAACTATCTGTTATATGCCTTTGGAGAAATATTCCTAATTGTTATAGGTATCCTGATCGCGTGGAAAATCAACGATCTAAATGAAATCAGGAAAAATCGGATAGTGGAGATGAAAATCTATCATAGCCTGTATGAAGAATTGAATACAAATTTGAAAGTTCTTAATGAGGGCATTGTTAAGTACTCTGGCAATATTAACAGATTGGAAGCTACCATGAGCTACATTGGCCTGGCTCCCGAACAAATTACGCCAGGGGCCAAGGATACTATAGTGCACATTAATTATGCTCCAATGGTCTTGTTGGACGGTGCCTTAAATTCTGTTATCAATACTTCTAAATTTGAAATTATTGAAAGCGATTCGTTAAAAACCCTTATAGCCAATTATCCCACTGAAATTGCTGAATTTAAGATTACAGACTCAAAGATCAATGATATAGTGGTAAATCATTTGCAGCCGGTATTGGAAAAACATCTTGCCTTAGTAGATATACTTCCACAGGAAAACCCAAAATTTAATAACCTCCGGGACTTTGGACAAGTTTCCAATTATTACAGGTTATTGAATACAAAAGAATATCAGAACGCGTTGGTAGATAGATTGATACAAACTGAAAATCTTTTGACCCAGGCCAAAAAATTAAGGAATCGGACCCAGGTTATGGGCATAAAATTACGCCGAGAGCTGGGGTATCCTGAAGAATATTTACAATAGAATTTCATTGTGGACACGTACGACTTAGTACTTAAATCGACCTGTGTTTAAAGAGACCAGTTTAAGTTATTTCGGAAAGCAAAGATTTTGTTGGCGATTTTGTAGGTTCCCATTAAGATGAGGGGAGATATTCCTCTTATTAGTTTAGTTAGATTTAAAAGGGAGGTAGTTCCTCCCTTTTTCTATTCATTTGATACTAAATCTAAAAAAAATCAGGAAGTTATTTCAATCCAATTCCGGTTGTTTTAGCGTTTCAACCATTACCCTTGATCATAAAATGAAGTCCAGAAGGCATAAGCCCTCTAGGAAATAGCCTTCAAAAACAGCATAATTATGCCAATAATCAATGCTAGAAGCTATCTTTTATTTTTAAAAGTTAATTTTACAGATATTAAGTTTTAAAATAACTAAAACATGATGAAAATGAAATTCTTTGTAGCTGTTCTTGGTTCTGCACTATTATTAACAATCTCCAGTTGTAAGAATAAGACTGAAGAAAAAACAGTGGTCCAGTCGGAAAGACCCAATATTCTTTTTATAATGTCCGATGACCATACCGCTCAGGCTTGGGGGATTTATGGGGGCATACTCAAGGATTATGTGCATAATCCGAATATTAAACGGTTGGCTGCAGAGGGTTGCGTTTTGGAGAATTGTTTAGTTTCCAATTCCATTTGTACTCCCAGTAGGGCAACGATCCTCACCGGTCAGTACAGTCACATTAATGGAGTTACTACCTTAGGTGCGGGCTTGTCTCCCAAACATAACAATATAGCAAAAGAGCTGCAAAAGGGTGGTTATGCCACATCCGTTATAGGGAAATGGCATTTAAAACAAGAGCCTGCAGGATTTGATTATTATGCCGTATTGCCAGGGCAGGGGGATTATTGGAACCCAAGATTGAAAACAGCGGACAATTGGGAAGACTACTACGGTGGAGGTAAAGTAGTGGAAGGTTTCAGTACCGATATCATTGCCGATAAAACCATGGAGTGGATAGAAAACAGGGACAAATCCAAACCCTTTATGGCCATGTGCCATTTTAAGGCTACTCACGAACCCTATGATTACCCTGAACGCTTTAGTCATCTATATCGCGATGAGGAAATTCCTGTTCCCGATTCTTTTTATGATCAAGGAGCGGAAACTACAGGCCGGGTATTTAAAGGACAATCCATAGATAACCTTCAAAAGCGCTATTTGGCTGCCACTGCCGATCCGGAATTGAGAAAAGATTATATGGCCTATCCGGAATTGCCTTTTTCGGTTGAAGGTCTTAGCGCAGATGAGGCAAGAATGAAAACCTATCAGAAATTTGTAAAGGATTTCATGCGCTGCGGAGCTGCCATTGATGACAATATAGGCAGGTTGTTGGATTATTTGGAAAAATCTGGACTGGCAGAAAACACCATAGTTATTTACACGGCTGATCAGGGTTATTTCTTAGGGGAACACGGTTGGTTCGACAAGCGTTTGATCTATGAGGAATCCATTCATATGCCATTTGTCATAAGATACCCAAAAGAGATTCCCGCTGGGACCCGTAATGCCGATATCATTGAAAATGCCGATTTCTCGGCCCTGTTTGCGGATTATGCCGGTATAGAGTATCCGGAAACCATGCAAGGCCATAGTTTTCGGGAGAACTTAAAAGGAAATACCCCTGCAGATTGGCGCAAGCATGGCTACTATAGGTATTGGGACCATTCCAAAGATCGCCCTGGCCATTTTGGAATTAGGGGAGAGCGTTACAAGCTCGCATTTTATTATGGAAACGGACTCAAAGTAAATGAGTATACCAAAGAAGAACAACCAGATAAATATTGGGAATTCTTTGATTTGGAACAGGATCCCAAGGAACTTCGAAACGCCTATGATAATCCTAAATACAAGGATATCATCAAAGAAATGAAAGAGGAGATATTAAGGCAAAGGGAAGCCTTGGGGGATACCGATTCGGATAATCCGGAAATACATCAAATTATCGCTGACCATTGGGAAAGTTAGGAATACAAGGGTGCACTAAATAAGAATTGAGCAATAATGATCAGAAGTTAAACGGATGCAAAGAAGAAATATACTTACCTTATTTTTTGTCCTGTTCTTACTAATTGAAGGGACAAAGGCCCAGGAAAAATTAAAATTGTCCTATATACAACCTGCTACAGAATGGACAGAAGCGTTACCAGTGGGCAACGGTAGTCTTGGGGCTATGATCTATGGAGGTGTTTCACAAGAGCATATTCAATTTAATGAAGAAACGCTTTGGCGTGGACAACCCCACGATTATTCCAACAAAGATGCTGGAGATTATTTAAATGAAATACGGCTGTTGCTTACAGAAGGTAAACAAATGGAGGCCCAAAAATTGGCACAGCAAGAGTTTATGAGCGAACCCTTACAGCAAGTGCATTATCAACCGTTTGGTGATATTTATATCGATTTCAAAAACCATGATAACTACACCAATTATAAGCGCGAACTCAATTTAAATAATGCCATTGGTTCGGTATCCTATACCGTTGAAGGTGTAGAATATAAGCGTGAGGTATTGTCCAGTTTTCCGGATCAGATTATTGCGGTAAACCTAACTTCCAGTAAATCCAAAGCCCTTAATTTTGATTTGTGGTTAGATGCTATTCATGAAGATAAAGCGGTGAAGACCAATGGTTCTACTCAAACCCTGGAAGTTAAGGTTAAAGATGGCGCTTTAAGAGGGGTAGCTACCCTAAGGGTTGAAACAAACGGTACCATAAAAACGGTGGGAGGGAAACTTCAAATCTCCAAGGCCTCAAAAGCCACGATCTATTTAACCGCTGCTACAAATTATATTGATTTTGAAGACGTTTCAGGGGAGCCTGAAAAAATGGTGCCTGAAATATTGACTAAAGTTGCTAGTACAAATTTCAAAGCGGTAAAAGAAAAGCATATTTCAGATTACCAATCCTTATACAACCGATTTGAAATTAGTTTTGGGGATAACGGAAAATCCAAAAATCCGACCGATCAACGCATTTCCGATTTTAGCAGCGATCCAAACGATCCGCAACTGGTAGCCTTGTATGTAGCATATGCGAGATATCTAACCCTTGCCAGTAGTCGCCCAGGAACAAAGCCAGCAACACTTCAAGGTATTTGGAATGATAAATTAACACCCCCATGGTTTAGTAGTTATACCACGAACATTAATTTGGAAATGAATTACTGGCCGGTGGAAATGTACAATTTAAGTGAATGCCATGAACCATTATTCGATTTAATTGAAGACCTTTCTATTACTGGAGCCAAAGTGGCCAAAGCACACTACAATGCCGAGGGTTGGATTACACACCACAATATTGATATTTGGCGTGGTGCAGCTCCGGTAAACGCATCGCACCACGGTATTTGGTTGGGTGGAGCGGCTTGGTTAAGTACCCACATTTGGGAGCATTATCTCTTCACCCAAGATAAAGACTTTTTACAAGAGAAGTACCCGTTAATGCGAAGTGCCGCCTTGTTTTACAGTCAGTTTTTATACGAAGACCCCAACACGGGTTATTTAATTAGTTCACCATCCAACTCCCCGGAAATTGGTGGTTTGGTGGCGGGCCCAACCATGGACCATCAGTTGATCAGGGCACTGTTTAGAAGTACTATTGAAGCTTCAGAAATTTTAAATACAGATCAGGAATTTGCTTCAACCCTGGAGCCTATGATTGCTAAAATTGCTCCAAACCAAATAGGAAAGCATGGACAATTACAGGAATGGTTGGAAGATAAGGATGACCCGGAAAATCATCACCGTCATGTTTCACATCTTTGGGCGGTGCACCCGGGGAATGAAATTAATTATGAGGACACGCCAGATTTAATGGAGGCGGCAAAGCAGTCCTTGGAATATAGAGGTGACAATGGCACCGGCTGGAGTTTGGCCTGGAAAATTAATTTTTGGTCTCGATTTAGAGATGGCGACCATGCTTACAAGCTATTGCATAAACTTCTAAGTCCTGCCGAAGGTGCGGATGGAAAAGAAGGTGGAGGTTCGTACCCCAATCTGTTTGATGCACATCCACCATTTCAAATTGATGGAAATTTTGGAGGTGCCTCCGGTATTTTAGAAATGATTTTGCAAAGCCATTTAGATAAAATTGAATTATTGCCGGCCTTACCGACAGCCCTTCCAGAAGGACGTGTTTCGGGTATTGTGGCCAGAGGAGGGTTTGAATTGTCTTTTTCTTGGGAAGAAGGCCGATTGATAGGCATTTCGGTACTTTCAAAAAGTGGCATGCCATGTGTTTTAAAATACAAGGATAACACTATTGAATTTGAAACTGAAGCAGGAAGAACCTATCATTTTGACGGTTTGTTGAACAAAAAATAGAACAATATAATGTATAGAATAAAATTAATAGCCATTGGTATTACGGCAGTCTTAAGCTGTAAAACAGTATTGGTTGCCCAATATAAAAATTCCCAACCAAACATTATTATTGTCTTTACGGACGATCAAGGTTATCAGGACGTAGGCGTTTTTGGTTCGCCCCTGATTAAAACCCCAAACCTTGATCAGATGGCTGGAAACGGTATGAAGTTTACCGATTTTTATTCGGCTTCACCCGTGTGTTCCCCATCAAGAGCGGCACTGTTAACGGGGGCTTACCCAACTCGGGTTGGGGTTCCTAAAGTGCTATGGCCAAACTTACCAGGTGGATTACCAAATGAGGAATTGACTATAGCCGATATGCTTAAAACCCAAAACTACGCTACAGCTTGTATTGGGAAATGGCATTTAGGGGATAAGGATCAATATATGCCAACTGCTCAAGGCTTCGATATGTATTATGGTATTCCATATAGCAACGATATGTCCGTGTATCCAAAGGCTAAAGTATCGGAAAACGTTTTGTACAGAGAGGGCATGACCGTCGATAGTTTGAGACAGGAAAAATGGAGAGGAGGCGTCGTACCATTAACAGAACAAAATGAAATTATTGAATACCCCGTAGATCAATCGACATTAACACAGCGCTACACAAAAAAAGCTTTGGAGTTTATTGAGGAGAATAAAGAAGAACCGTTCTTCTTATATCTAGCGCATTCAATGCCCCATATTCCATTACATGCTTCCGCAGAATTTAAAGGGAAAAGCGCACGAGGTTTATACGGCGATGTCATTGAAGAGATAGATTGGAGCATGGGCCAAATTTTAAAGACTTTGGAAGCCTTGGATTTGGATGAAAATACCCTGGTGATTTTTACATCGGACAATGGTCCATGGAATCTCAAGAATGGTCATGGGGGATCTGCCCTACCCTTAAGAGGGTTTAAATTTGAGACCTATGAAGGCGGAATGCGGGTTCCCATGATCGCCCAATGGAAAGGAGCCATACCTGCTGGGACCGTTTGTTCCGAAATAGCCTCCACCATAGATTTATTGCCCACTATCGCCCATTTGACGGATAGCGATATGCCAGAGGAAAAAGTGGACGGAAAAAATATTTGGCCGTTATTGGCGGGAAAGAAAAAGGCTTCGCCACATAAGAAAGAGGGGTTCTATTATTACTCGGGCGAAACAGCGGAAGCTGTTCGAAAGGGAGATTGGAAACTAAGGAGGAAAGAAGGGGAAATAGAACTTTTCAATCTGGCCGAGGATATATCCGAAAGTGACAACTTAGCCGAAACCCATCCTAAAATAGTACAAAAGCTGATCAAGATGCTGGATGATTTTGACACCGAATTAAAAGCGGACAATAATAGGTACCAGTAAAGGAACATTTAAGGAAAGTGGTTAGGTACTGGTTGGGATGGTTCATATTGATCTGAAGCTTTCTTAGGGAGCTTCATTGACCCAATGCATTAGGAACTAAACATTCAGAAAAAAACGGAACTAAAACTTCATAGTTAAATAACAATCGTGAGATGAAACGACTGGATTTTTTAAAAAAAGCTGGTGCGGCCAGCGTTGGCTTAGCATTGCTCCCGCATGTAGTTTCCTGCGGAACCAATAAAAATATGGCCGAAACTGCCTGGTCCGGGTTAAGGGCACAGGACGGACCCGTATTTTCCTATGTACATCCAAAAAAAGGTGTGCCAAATGTCTTGCTCTACGGGGATTCGATTTCCATTGGTTATACCACCACGGTTAGGGAAGAACTGGCCGGGAAAGCCTCGGTGTTTAGAATTTTCAGCAATGGTATTTCTAGCCACGACTTTATTCCCAAAATGGAGAAACTTGAGCAAACTATGTTTAAACCGCATTTAAAGGGGGGTTGGAATTTTGAATGGGACGTGATTCATTTCAACGTTGGACTTCATGATATAAAGTACATGAGCAGTAAAGGAATGGATAAAGAAAATGGAAAGATCGTTTCCACTGTGGCGACCTACCAAGAAAACATGAAGGCCATATGTGAATACCTGAATGACCAATTTCCAAATGCAAAATTAATATTTGCCACTACGACCCCCGTTCCCGAAAATGCCAACGGGCGTTACGCCGGTGATGCCAAAAAATATAATGAAGCCGCTTTGGAGGTATTAAAGGACTATCCTTCTGTTATCATAAATGATTTATATGGGTATACCCTGCCCAGTCATGAAAAATGGATGGTAAAACCAGGTAACGTACATTATAATAAACTTGGAACAACGGAACAAGGAAAGAAAGTAGCCGAAGTAATCCTTGAACAACTAAACCAATAGTTAAATGTCTAAATATTTCACATACATACTGTTTTTTTCAATGTTTGGGTTCAACCTTCAAGTAGTAGCCCAAAACTATCATTTTGTACCACAACCTGAGTCGGTTTCCTTTACAGATGATGCATTTGTTTTGGACAAGAATACCAAAGTGGTGGTGCCCAAAAAGTTTCAAGGGGTTCTTATTCCATATTTAGCGGAAAAATTCCATAAGGATCTAGGGCTTAACCTTACCTATTCTTACCGAAATCCTGAGGTGGGGGAAAAGCATATATTATTTAGGTTGGATAAAAGGTTGTCGGTAAGGGATGAGGGCTATTTGCTAGAGGTGCAACCAGCATCCATTGTGGTGACCGCCAAAGATTACGGAGGACTTTTTAATGGATTTCAGACCTTGCGCCAAACCTTCCCGTTGGAAAATTCCGGAACGGTCAAAGTGCTGGGTATGACGGTCAAAGACAACCCTAGATTTGGTTGGCGTGGCATTATGTTGGATGTTTCCAGACATTTTCAACCTAAAGAATTTATCTTAAAGCATATAGATGTTCTTTCCTCCTATAAGGTGAACAAGTTCCATTGGCATCTGACCGATGACCAAGGTTGGCGTATCGAAATAAAAAAGTACCCAAACCTTACTGAAAAAGGAGCTTGGCGTGCCGATAGAACTGGCGTAAGCTGGTGGCAACGTGAGGAAGCAACGGCCGAAGAACCAAAAACGGTTGGGGGTTTTTATACCCAAGAAGACATTAAGGAAGTCATTGCTTACGCAAAAGTGCGCAATGTAGAGATTATCCCGGAAATAGACGTCCCTGGCCACAGCAAGGCCTTGGTAGCATCTTATCCCCACTTGTTTTGCTATGATGAATCCGATGCCAATTTTGAAGTTGCCGTAGGGGGCAAGGCGCCCGATAATGCCGTCTGCGCAGGTAAGGACACTACTTACGAATTTTTGGAAGGGGTAATAGAGGAGGTTGCGGCGCTGTTCCCATCAAAATACCTACATATTGGTGGTGACGAGTGCAATAAAACCAATTGGAAAAAATGTCCGTATTGCCAAGGGGTAAAAACAGAAAACAACTTAAAGGACGAAGAGGAGCTACAGAGTTATTTTATACAAAAGGTGCATAAGATCGTAAAGGCCCAAAATAAGACCATGATTGGTTGGGATGAGATTTTAAGTGGGCAGGGCGCTCCGGGAGCGACCATTATGGCATGGAGAAGAGGTACTTATACCCCGCAGATCACAGCACCGAAAAATGCCTATCCTACCATAATGACATCTTATAAATATATGTATATCAGTCAGGTTCAGGGGCCTACTTTTATGGAGCCCGAAGGGCCAAAGGTGGTATTGCCCTTGTCCAAAGTATATGCTCATGAGCCCATTCCGGAAGAATTGACACCCGAGGAGGTAAATAGGGTTCTTGGTAATGAAGCCTGTTTGTGGGGAGAATTTACGCCCACTCAGGAACATTGTGAATATATGCTGTACCCACGGGCATTGGCCAGTGCAGAGGTGTCATGGAGCGATCCCAAAGTTAAGGATTGGAAGCGATTTCAAACTGCCCTGGAAGATTCCCACTTTAAAAGACTGGACCGGGAACAGGTGAATTATGCCAAAAGTATGTACACGGTCTATGCTTCATATGCCCTAGATGAATTAAAAAGTGAGGCTTATGTGTATTTAAATACAGAAACTGTTGGGTATGATATATTTTATACCACCGATGGGGAAGACCCCACAACGGCTTCCGTTAAGTACGAGGGCAATTTTATTGCGCCTCCCAAAACCCTTGTTAAAGCTGGGCTCTTTAATAAGGAAGGAAGACTATTGGGGAGCGTAACAGAAATCAGATTAAAATAAAATTTTCAAATTATCACCAATTGATTTTGTAAATGGCAAAAGCTTAAGAAGCTATTTTAAAAATAAGGGGAGGTATTGACTTACTAATAAAATAATAATGTTAAAAAGAAGAATTGCACTACGTAACTTATGTTCTACCCTGTTGGTGTTGTCGCTGTTTTCATGTTCGTCCTCCAAGGAAAACCAAGTATCGGGACCCGATCCGGTAGACTATATAGATCCCATTATCGGCGCGATTACTTATGGCGAAAAGACCAAGGATGCCCATGGATTTGGCAAGACATTCCCTGGGGCCGCTACGCCTTTTGGATTGGTTCAGCTTAGCCCTGATACGTTTACGGGAGGCGATAATGGATCTGGCTATTCCTATGAGCACAAGACTATGGAGGGATTTAGTTTTACCCATATGAGCGGGGTGGGTTGGTTTGGTGACCTAGGTAATTTTTTGGTTACCCCAACAACGGGAAAACTCCAGACCAATAGAGGGGTTCCTGAAAATCCTGAAGGAGGATATCGTTCCCGTTATTCACATGATACGGAGGTGACCAAGGCAGGGTATTATGCGGTAACCCTGGATGACTATAAGGTTAAGGCAGAACTGACAGCGGCACCTAGAGCAGGAATTGTTCGGTTTACCTTTCCTGAAAACGATAGTTCCAGAATTCAGATCGATTTGTCGCGCAGGGTGGGGGGGACTTCAACGGAACAGTATATAAAAGTAGTAAACGAAAATACCATTGAGGGGTGGATGAAATGTCCACCAGAAGGTGGTGGCTGGGGTGGAGGAGATGGAAATGCCGATTATGTGGTGTACTTTTATTGTCAGTTTAGTAAGCCACTTAAGGATTATGGAATTTGGAGTGCCAAAATTCCGGATGTTCCCAGAAAAATGAAATTCATCAGACAGGATGATTACCAATTGGCGGTGAAGAATGCTGAAATATTCCCATCCAAAGAGGAGTTGCAGGGAAAGCATTTAGGGTTTTATACCAACTTCAACACCAAGGAAGGGGAGCAAGTTTTGGTAAAAAGCGGTATTTCTTTTGTAAGTGCAGCCGGTGCCAAGGAAAACTTGGAACACGATATAGCTCATTGGGATTTTGATAGGACACATGAGGAGGCTAGAAATAGTTGGAACAAGGCTATTAAGAATGTTGTGGTTTCCGGAGGGACTGAGGATGAAAAGACTATTTTTTATACCGCGCTATACCATACCATGATAGATCCCAGGACGTTTTCGGATGTGAATGGGAATTATATTGGTGCCGATAAGAAAATTCACCAAACCTCCAATTTTACCTATAGGACAATATTTAGTGGCTGGGATGTTTTTAGGTCGCAATTTCCTCTGCAGACAATTATCAACCCTAAGCTAGTGAACGACGAAATTAATTCCTTGCTACAAATGGCCGAGTTAAGCGGTAGGGATTATTTGCCACGTTGGGAAATGCTCAATTCCTATTCGGGGTGTATGTTGGGGAACCCTGCGGTCTCGGTCATTGTGGATGCCTATGAAAAAGGAATTCGCAACTATGATATTGAAAAGGCCTTTGCCTATTCAAAAAATACGGTTGATAATACGGGAAATGGAGAGTTGGGATATACCCATGGCAATATCTCCAAAACCTTGGAATATGCCTATTCTGATTGGGCCTTGGGTACCATGGCCAACTCATTGGGCAAAGGGGAAATAGCCCAGGAATACCTTGCAAAAAGTAAAAATTACCGCAACATCTGGAATGATGAAGTAAATTGGTTCCGGGCAAAGGATAGTATAGGCAACTGGTTGGAATGGAAGGGCAAAACGGTACATGGACAGGGCTGTATAGAGAGCAATCCTTTTCAACAAGGTTGGTTTGTTCCCCATGACATAGAGGGCTTAAGGACCTTGATGGGAGGGGAAGTTGCCTATAGGGATGAGCTGATATCCTTCTTTGAGAATACGCCTGAGGATTTTTTATGGAATGATTATTACAACCATCCCAATGAACCGGTGCACCATGTGCCCTTTATGCTCAATACTGCCGGCGTACCCCACCTGACCCAAAAATGGACCAGGAAGATATGTAACGATGCCTATGGGACGGATGCCTATGGTCTATGCGGTAATGAGGATGTGGGACAAATGTCGGCTTGGTACGTATTGGCCTCTATAGGAATTCACCCTATTAGTCCTGGGGATAATAAATACCAAATTACCAGCCCAGTTTTCAATGAAATTGAAATACAATTGGATCCCGATTATTATTCGGGCAAGAAATTCAGAATTCTAGCGAACAACAACTCCAGCGAAAATATTTATATACAAGCCATGACCTTAAATGGCAGGCCCTTGAACAGGTTTTGGATTACCCATCAGGAAATAACCGAAGGTGGGGTCTTGGAAATGCAAATGGGGACTGAGCCGGTAATTCATTCAATCAACTAGAAACATAAAATGTATAAACTAGTTATTTCTTTTGTTGCTAATATAGGCTTATTACAATCCCAAAAATGCAAAGAATTGTGTCTTATGACTTTCTCCTATAGGAATACGGGTGTCGTTAATTACAATCCGGTTCCTTTGTATGGTCTTGATCACGTTGACGTTGACTACGAAAGATTTATGTACTCTTATAAACTGGTAATTGGGTAGTTTTTCCATAAGATCCTTAAAGCTTAAAAGGGTTAAGATAGTCTTGTTGGTACCAGCAATATGAATCTTTAAATAATCCTTGAGACCTTGAATATATTCTATATCATCCAAGTTTATTTTGACATTCTCGTGTTCGGATTTTACGAAAATAAATTTTTGGTTATCGTTGTTTCCTCCAAAGGAAGGAAAAATATTGCCCTCCGTTGGTTTTACCTTTTGCGCCAAAATTTCTTTGGTCCGTGAGATGGCCTTTATAAATCTGTGGTAAGGGATCGGCTTCACCAAGTAGTCAACTGCGTTAAGCTCAAAACCTTCCACGGCATATTGGGTATAGGCTGTGGTAAAAACAAATAAAGGCCTGTTTTCCAGAGCGTTTATAAATTCTAGACCACTTATTTGGGGCATTTCAATGTCACAAAATATAACATCAACTTTTTTTTCCTTAATAACCGTAATGGCATCCAAAGGATTGGTAAATGTGCCAACTACTTCGGTAAAGTCTATTTTTTTGCAATAGTCTGCCAAAACATCTATAGCCAGGGGCTCATCATCAATGATTATGCAATTCATAGTTTTTTAAATTTAAAGTTAAATTTACCTCATAGTTCTTTCCGTCGTCATTAATCAGCAATACATGGGAATGTGGATATAAATAGTTCAATCTATTTTTTACGTTTTCAAGACCCACTCCACTACTTTTTGTTTTTGCCTTAAAAGATCCTATAATGTTGACTACCTGTAGATGTATTGACTCCTGGTTTACCAAAAGGTTTATTTTAACAAAGGTTTTTCCATTATAATCGGTGCCATATTTAAACGCGTTTTCAATAAAGGAGATAAACAAAAGTGGCGGTACAAATTTTCCTCTTTCCTCTCCCGATATTTTTAGAGTAACATCCTCGCTATTGGATAGTCGGAGTCGCTGCAAAGCCACATAACTTTTTATGTATTCCAGTTCTTTGCCCAATGGCACTAATCTTTTATCCGCCTCGTAAAGCATATACCTCATAAGTTCGGACAGATTAATAACTGCTTCTGAGGTATCCGGGGATTGTTTTACCGAAAGCGAATAGATGGTATTTAAGGAATTAAAAAGAAAATGGGGGTTCAATTGGGTCTTTAAAAATTGAAGTTCCGATTGTATTTTTTCCTTTTCTACCAATTTTCTCAGGTCCTCGTTTTTCTGCCATTCCGTATAGACCTTTAGCATGGTGCTGAAAATATAGGGCACGGCAAAGATTACGGTGGTCATTAAAAAAAAGCGGAATGCCCCTGGACCACCATCGCCGTGTTGTCGCATACGTACGGCCCTACGGGGAAGCTCATCGGGAGGAGATGGAGGGAAAGCAATATTTGTATAAAAGCCTACTGCCAAAAGCAGTAAAACCGAAAGTACAATATAGGACCACATACGGTCTTTGAGCAATAATTTTGGTACCAGGTAATAATAATTGAGGTAGAAAAGTGCCATGGCCAAGAGTAATTTTGCCAATAGACTATAGGGTAAGGACCTGGAACCAGTCAAAAAAGGATAAGACAGTAAGCCGTATAGCATGAGCCATAATAGTGCGTGAACAAGCCATTGCGGAATATTTTTCTTATCAAGTACCATGCACTTCTTTAGTAAAGGTTAAATTCTGGAATCTGTAATTCCTTCAGTTCGGAAATTGTTAATATAGGGCTTTCTTTTTTTAATAATTTACTGATAACCTTATTGGCGGTACGTTCTGCATCCTCGGTGGTTGAAAACGGTCTTTTTCCTTCTAAAATAGGAATATACTCCTGTTTTATAAGGACTCTGTCCTCTAGGTCTATTTGATATCCGTAGCCATCACCTACCGGGAATATTTCGGATTGCAGCGGGATTTTACTTTTTGTGGTGCTAAAGGAGTAATCTGTGAACCTCAAAAACAAAAAACCCGTTGCTACCGCTATAAAAACATATGCTACTAGAATTCTTTTCATTTATTTATAATTTTAAAAGAGCTATGCCAAACAGCATAGCTCTTTTTGCTAATCAATAAGTAAACATAATCAAAATCACTAATCTTCGTCGTCGTACTCGTCATAAGGGAAAAATTGCTCCAAATCATCCAAATACAGACTTCCTGTGCGGCCTAGGCCTATAAATGCCTTTGCGTTATTGGAGAATACCACCGCATCCTGTCTGGATGTTCTCTCAAAATCTGTTTTGGATTCCCAAGTATCGGTACTAGGGTCATATTCCCAAATAGATTGTAAGGTGCCCCCATAAGTTCCAGTGGCTATATATCCATAATCGTTTAAGGTAAAGCCTACGGCATTGCTTCGAACAATGGAGTAATCATCTTCTTCGTCTAGATCCAATTTCTGGGTCCAACTTTCTGTAGCCGAATCAAAAGCCCAAAAGTCATCCAAATAAATACCATTGGATACACCGGTTCCCATATATACATAATCCCCTATGGTAAAGGTAATCGCGGCCCTTCTTTTGTCACCGCCAAAGCCAACCAACTCGTGCCAGCTATCGGTAGTGGGATCGTATTTCCAAAAATCCTTCCTGTCGTTGTCACCGTCAAAGCCGGTACCGAAATAACCATAGCCATTTATTCCAAAGGCCACGGCACTTCTCCTTGGGGTAGATGGGAACGTTGCAATTTCGGTCCATGCATTGGTGGTTGGATCATAGGAATAAAAATCCGCCAATTCATCCAGGCCGTCATAACCAGAACCTATATATCCCTTGTCATTGATAGTAAAACCTACAGCGGCATTCCTTGCTGATCCCGGGAAGTCTGCTTTTTGGGACCAATAATCACCATCCATATCATAGGACCAAAAGGAGGTTAGATAATCATCCCCATCATAACCTACACCACTGTATCCTATATTTCCAATGGTGAAATATGCGCTGCCACTACGTGGACTCCCATCAAATACAGATTGGTCTATCCAGTTTCCCAAATCCTCATCTTCATCGTCATTAGAGCAACTAGCCATTAAGCAAAGTGTTACGCTGGCCATCGTTAACATTTTAATGTGGTTTACCCTTCCCTTCATGTTATAAATGTATTTCATTAGTTAATTTTTTTTCAAAACTAGATGGCGAACATGGTGTTTGAAACTTAAATAGATAAAGTCACCTATTTAACATATGAAAACGGCTATTTTATCTACCAATCGTAGACCCTATTTAATAGTTGAAATCCCCTAATTGGTCTTATAAGTTAGTGGATTGGTCTATTGAGGTTTCCGAGCTAGGGAAACGCATTTACTTTTGGCATCAAATAATGAACGAATGAGAAAACTCCTTGGACTTATAGCATTGCCGATATTATTGGTTTCATGTAGTGAGGATACTATTAATGATTCCGATTTTGTGGCTGGCGGGACATTTACCAACAGTAATATACGGGTGGTGCAAATAGATACCATGAACGTGGAGACCTACACCATGAAGTTTGATAGTCTTGTAACTTCACAAGCCACCCGCATGCTGATAGGGAAATATATGGACCCCGTTTTTGGGGCCGTAAAAAGTTCGAGTTATGCGGAATTGTTGCCCAATAGCTATTTTATCGATTCCGACGCGGAATATGACAGCATCGGCTTCTTTCTTAAATATGACAATTACTACTATAATGACACCCTTAAAAGCAACACCATCCATATTAAGGAGTTAAGTGAAATATTATATCCGGCAGATGGGAGCAATTTCTACAATACCAGCGAGGTAGGGTTTTTAGAGGACAATTTAGGGTCAATAACCTATACCCCAAGACCCTTGGGAACAGATTCGTTATATATAAAATTGAGCGACACTTTAGGGCTTGGTCTTTTCGATCAGTTACAACAAAAAGATATTACAAGCACAGAGGAATTTAAGAATTACTTTCATGGGATTACATTTCAACCGGGCGAAGACGACGATGGGTCTATTGTAGGTTTTGATTTTTCTACCAGTGTAATGAGAATGTATTATAGCATTCCCGGAGGGGAAAGTAGGACACAATTTACTGCAGATTTTACCATAAACACGACCAGTAGTCCAATTCCATTCTTTAACCAGATGTCTGTGGTTGAAACCAACGAATATTTAAAGACACTAACAGATAAGGAAGTTGTTCTCAATAGTTCCGAATCGGATAACCAAAGTTTTGTGCAATCCGGTATTGGATACACCACCAAAATAGAATTTACGAATCTAAAAACGCTGTTCGATATTCAGGGACAGGGTACCTTGTTGAATGCTGTTCTTAAAATTAAACCAGTTGCCGGATCTTATAGTGATGAACTGGCTTTAAGGGATAATTTATCGGTTTATATAGTAGATCAAAACAACGATTTAACGGAGCAATTGGTGGGAACGGATAATGCAGCGGTACAAGCCACGTTAAACCTTGATGGTCAAGAATTTAACGACATTTATTATGAAATACCCCTGACTACCTATATAGAAGGAATATTGTCCACAGAAAGGGATGCCGACTATGCAATTATTCTTTTGCCAGAGAATTACAACAGCACTGTAGACCGTTTCATTTTAATGGGAAAAGAGGGCTCTGACCAAGGTGTAAAATTGGAACTTACCTATGCAATATATGATGAAGATGAATAAATTACCTTTTTTAGCCCTATTTCTAACACTTTTATCCGCAATTCCTGTTTTGGGCCAATCCGAGGGACTCACAAGTTCCCCTTATTCCCTATATGGCCTTGGTGTAATAAATCAGACCAGTATTGGGCGGACCAATGGGATGGGGTATTCTGGGATAGCATTGAAATCGGATACGGAAATTAACAATTTAAATCCTGCCAATTTTGCCTTGACACCCCAAAATTCATTTTTTTATGATGTAGGTATAAGGGGGAAATACAACGATTATAGCAACAGGATAAACAAGGAATCCAAAACCACGTTCAACTTTTCCAATTTGGCCCTTGCCTTCCGCATAGCCGAAAGACTGGGAGCAGGTATTGCACTTGTTCCATATACCGATGTTGGTTATACCCTGATAGGAGTAAAAACCAATATTGAAGGATCTGAAGAATCCTTTGAAAGTAATGTAAGTGGACTTGGGGGAATGAGCGATCTTAAGCTCAACCTTGGGTATGGAATTACTGATAATTTGAGATTTGGAGCCAGTTTTTCCATATTATTTGGAAAAATTGAAGAGGAGGAATCCTTTCAGGTTTACAGTAGTGCCCTTATCTCCACAGAGGATACCAATTACAGCGGTGCCCGAGTTGGTCTTGGACTGCAATATGACCTCACAAATAAAATCACCATTGGAAGTACGGTGCAACTTCCAACAAGCCTAAAGGGTAGTGTAAGGCGCTCTGTAATTAAAAGTCTGAACGGGGTTGAAATAGATGTGGAAGAGGATGAAAGTGATACTGTTTCCGATTTCAATATGCCCTTGGAACTGGGCGTCGGGCTAAGTACCAACTTTCTAAAATCCTTTACCCTAAATGCCGATTATAAAAAGAATTACTGGAGTGATACCGAACAGACCGAGAATATAGGAACATACGTTGATCAGGATATCTATGCGGTTGGTTTGGAATTTGTAAGAAATGCGTCCAGTTATAAATTTAACCAGCGTATTCGATATAGAACCGGGTTCAACTATGACACTGGGTATTTGTCCATTAACGACGAAAAAATAGAAGGCTATAATTTTACCGCCGGTATTGGTTTGCCTATTGGCCGGGGGAATAATTCCATGCTAAATTTATCTTATTCCTATGGATCCACAGGATTAATAGAAAATATACTCGTCAAGGAAAATTACCATGTACTAACCTTGAATTTAAGTTTGGAGGACCTGTGGTTTAAAAAACGTAAGACCAATTAATACCAGGTCATTATGAAATTTATTCAAGACATTGAAATGCAATGGAAGAACGAACCCCGCTTTTTGGCGGGGTTTCTGTTTTATACTGTGGTCCTAAGTTTGGTTTCATCAAGGGGCCTACGGCCAACCCCGAACCTAAATGTTATTCTTTGAGAAACTTGGAAGGGGAATTGCATGCATAAAGATTTCAAAGTAAAAAAAATCAATCCAAACTATTTTTGGCAATGTAATCCAAAAATTCAGGTTTATAATTTTCCGAAACCGTAATACGTTGGTTTCCAATTATGATCTGACTGCGTTCTATAACATCTATGGCTTGTAAGGAAACAATGAAAGAGCGATGTACACGCATAAATTTATCCTTTGGAAGTTCTGCTTCTAAGCTTTTGAGATTCATTAAGGTTAAGATGGCCTTAGGCTGACCTTTAAGCCAAATTTTGATATAGTCTTTCAAGCCCTCAAAATATAGCACCTCTTCCAGGTTGATCTTTAGTTGCTTGTATTCAGATTTAACGTACAGGAACTTTTTGTCGGCAGAAGTAGCTTCTTTGCCGCTTCCCTTCACCAGGGCAAACCAATCTTTGGCCTTGGTAGCAGCGATCAAAAACTCCTCGTAGTCGAAGGGCTTTAACAAATAGTCCAAAGCTTCAACCTTATAACCTTCAAGGGCATACTCACTAAAGGCTGTAGTAAAGATGACACGGGTTCTTTTCGGGATTAGTTTGGATAACCCAATCCCTGTAAGATCTGGCATTTGTATATCCAAAAAAAGAAGATCAACTTCCTCGTTTTCCAAGAATCTCAAAGCCTCTATAGCACTGTCGCATTTAGTTTTGAGCTCCAGGAACGGAGTTTTTTGAACGTACCCCTCTATGAGTTGCAATGCCATGGGCTCATCGTCTACAACAATACAGCTTATCTTATTCGAGTTCATTTCAATTAGATTTCAAGCGTTAACACAGCGGTAAAGATTTCGTCCTTAACTTGATAAACAAAGCTATGGCTATCCGGATATAACAATTGCAGTCTTTTTCTTAGGTTTTCCAAGCCAATGCCAGAACCGCTTTTATCCGAATCGCTTTTGGGGAGATTCTGGTTCTTTGCGGTAAAGACAAGAAAGGTATCCGTTATATCCATCTTAAAGGACAATGAGGCCTCACTACTGGCAGGTATACCATGTTTAAAGGCGTTCTCTACCAAGGTAATAAATAATAATGGTACTACTTTTATGTTTTGTGGAACTGTGGGAAAGGAATACGATATAGTAATCTTATCGGAAAATCTAAGTTTCATAAGTTCTATATACTGCGTCATAAAATCAATTTCCTTTTGCAGGGCTACTTTCTCGGTATCTGTATCGTAGAGAAGATACCGCATTAGTTTGCCCAAACTGTGGATAGTTTTTTTTGCAGTTGCAGGGGAACTATCTACCAAGGCATAAATATTGTTGAGGGAGTTAAAGAAGAAATGTGGCTGCAATTGATATTTTAAGTGCTGTATCTCTGCCTGCAACTTTATAGTCTGTGCCTCTTTGCGTTCGTTCTCGGA
This sequence comes from Arenibacter sp. S6351L, assembly GCF_023016025.1. Classification (NCBI taxonomy): domain Bacteria; kingdom Pseudomonadati; phylum Bacteroidota; class Flavobacteriia; order Flavobacteriales; family Flavobacteriaceae; genus Arenibacter; species Arenibacter sp. S6351L. The sequence goes on from NZ_JALKBB010000005.1 coordinate 52,541, forward strand.
TTTGTACCAGCGTTCTGTGGTTTTTAGGGCTACGGAAAATACAATGGGCACCATAGATGCGATCATGTCCACATAAAAAAATAAATTTTTCGGGGGCCCTTTATCGTTGCTACGATTAGGGATTAGCTGGTCCATTAAAAAGCCCTTAAGTTCATGGTTGGTAAAAACAAAAAAGGCAATTAAACCAGAATTGATCAATATGAACGGCAAAATTTCATTCTTAAAAAGAAATCTATCTATAAGATAAAGATAATTGAAGTAAAAAATAATTGCATAAAAACACAGCGGAATCCATGAGTGTATCAAGGTCCGATTAAAGATTTGTTCCTGATCTTGTCCCACAGAAAGCAAATAGGGCAGACCAATTAATATCGCCCACGTTAAAAGGTGGAGTAAAGGGATTAAATTCTTTTTTTTATTCAGTATCATCTACTTTGTTCTTATTCATATCGCAATGCAGTAATCGGGTCTAGAGCTGCAGCCTTTCTTGCCGGATACCATCCAAAAAATATTCCAGTAACGGCGCAAACGGCAAAGGAAATTATGATGGAGTATAATGCAACGTTGGTGGGCCAATGTAAGAATTTTTCAATAAATACGGTCGAACCAAGGCCTAAGATTACCCCTAAAAGTCCCCCTGTGATGCTTATTAAAATGGCTTCGATTAAAAATTGCATCAATATATCGGAACCTTTGCCGCCCACTGCCATTCGCAGACCTATTTCTTTGGTTCGTTCTTTTACGGATACATACATGATATTCATGATGCCAATACCTCCGATCAACAAAGAAATTCCTGCAACCGCAACCAAAAGAATAGTAAGCATTTCACTGGTTGCACTAAATGTGGAAATTAATTCTTCCATAGAACGCACGTTAAAATCATCATCTTGATTATCTGTCAATTTATGTTGTGACCGTAAAATTTCTGATACTTGGGTTACGGCATCCGGCGCATCCTCCTCACTAATGGCAGAGGCAATGACCTGATTTAAATGATCAATGGCCAAAATACGCTTTTGAACCGTGGTATACGGGGCAATAACCACATCATCTTGATCTTGGCCAAAGGTGTTTTCCCCTTTTTCTTCCAATACCCCGATTACTTTAAACGGAATACTGTTAAAGCGGATCATTTTACCAACTGGGTCCTCCCCATCCGGGAATACATTATCTACAACGGTCTGGCCTATCAAAACTACTTTGGAGGCCGATTGTACTTCTGCATCGGTAAACATACTGCCGCTTTGTAGATCGATCATCTTAATATTTAGATAGTCGGGATTTACACCATAAATAGTAGAAGGCCAGTTGTTGGAACCATTAATAACTTGTCCGCCCCCATTTACCACTGGAGTTATATAAGTTAGTAGATCTGCCTGTTGCTTAATAGCCTTATAGTCGTTAAGAGTTAAAGATTCCATGACGCTACGTTCCTGTCTTACCCCTCCTCGCATATCTGCACCTGGTCTAATGGTTATCATATTAGATCCCATACTGGAAATGGTACTGCGAATACTGTCCTTGGAACCTTCTCCAATAGCGAGCATTGCGATTACGGACGCCACTCCTATGATAATGCCTAGCATGGTAAGCAGGGTTCTCATTTTGTTAAGAATGATAGCCTTAAATGCAATTTTAAATAAATTTAATAGTCTCATAATTAATGGTCTTCTATGGGTAATGAAGCCAATTCAGTTGCTGCTGATTGGATCTTTGCATTTAAATTGTCCTTGATAATATTCCCATCCTTTAGGATTATGGTTCTATTGCTAAAAGAGGCAATATCCGGTTCGTGTGTTACAAAGGTGATGGTAATGCCTTGCTTGTTCAATTCCTGAAATAGGGACATAATTTCATAAGAGGTCCGGGTGTCCAGATTACCTGTAGCTTCATCAGCCAGAATCATCACGGGGTTGTTCACCAAAGACCTGGCAATGGCTACCCGCTGTTGTTGTCCCCCGGAAAGCTGCGATGGGGTATGTTGCATACGATCTGCCAAGCCAACTTTTTTCAAAGCTTTTATGGCGCGTTCCCTCCGTTCTTCCGTGGATACCTTACTGTTGTACAAAAGAGGAAGTTCTACGTTCTCCAATGCCGAGGTCCTGGCTAGCAGATTATAGGATTGGAAAATGAATCCAATTTTTTCATTTCTAATGGTCGCCAGGGCGTTTTTGTCCAGATCTTTTACTTTTAGGCCATCTATCTCATAGGTTCCCGAAGTGGGTTGGTCCAAGCAGCCCAAAATATTCAATAAGGTACTTTTGCCAGAACCACTAGATCCCATTATGGTAACAAATTCACCTTCTTTGATGGAAAACGAAATGCCCTTCAATGCGTGGACGGTTTCGTTGCCCATGGTAAACTCGCGCTTCAGATCTTCAATTTTGATAATCTCTTTACTCATGGCTACTTATTTTTTTTGTTGGCTCCCGGGGGTTTTGGCATAAACGGACTTTCGCCAGCGCCTTCGGGCCCTGAAAGTTCTTGGTTGCTGTCAGATTTTAAACTATATACCAGCTGATCACCATCATCAATGCCACTTAATATCTGTACGTTTACCCCGTCACTGGCTCCCAAAGTGACCTTTTTTGGTGAAATGGCCCCGTTTTCTCCAAGTACCCAAACCCTACTGCTATTTTCATCCTCGGACCTAGCTTGTCCTTTATTTTCACCTTCTGGTCTTGGCTGTCCTTTTGCTGGTTCAACGGTTATATTTTGTTGCTCATTATAGGCCATCATCACTGGGGGCGTAGGTTTAAAATTGATGGCTTTGGCTTCGGCAGTCAAGACGTCCTTCAACTCTAAAGTATATATGGAAATGGTGGCAGTAAGTCCAGGTTTTAATTTTAGATCCGGATTATCCGCTTTTATGACTACCGTGTAGGTAACTACGTTTGAAGTTACTGTTGGATCCAAACGTATTTGGGTTACGGTTCCTTCAAAAGTTTGCCCTAAATAGGCATCTACGGTAAAGGTTACCCTTTGTCCATCTTTTACTCCACCTATATCCGCCTCATCAACATCTGCCTCTACCTGCATTTCCTTTAAATCTTGGGCAATGGTAAATAGGGTTGGGGTACTAAAGCTTGCCGCTACCGTTTGTCCTTCGTCTATAGCCCTGGAAAGTACAACACCATCTATGGGTGAATAAATATCGGCATAGCTTAGATTGGTTCTGGCCCTTTCAAGGTCGGATAAGCGTTGGGTCACCGTGCCTTTTGCCGTTTCAAAATTATATTGGGAGTCATCAAAATCCGATTTACTGATCACCTGATTGTCATAAGGTGTCTTTTGTCGGTCGTAGATGGTCTGCATATAGTTCCTTTGGCTCACTGCGTTATCATAGGCTGCCTGTGCCTGGGTAAGTGCAGCCCGTAGGTTTGTTTTATCCAATTCTGCGATGAGTTGTCCTTCGGTGACCACACTGTTGTAATCCACATATATTTTTTCCACTACACCAGAGACTTGTGTACCTACTTCCACTTGGGTAATAGGTTCTACGGTACCTGTTGCCGTAACCAATGTGGTAACGTCCCCTTTTTTGGCCGCAATGGTCTTGGCTTCTATTACAGCACTGTTATCGTCTTTTATAAAGCTGTATGCTGCAATAGCTAGTATTACTGATGCAAGGCTGCCTAATATGATTCTTTTTTTATTTTTCATTAGATTAGATTTTAATGTCATTTCCCTGATAAAATTGAAGTAATTGGTTGTATAGCAGGCTAAGGTATTTGGCCTGGATATAATTTTGTTCCGTATTGGTATAGGTGTTCTGGCTTAAGATGAGGTCCGTAGTACTCAGAGCTCCCAATTCATATTGTTTCTGTGCCAGCCTGAAGGATTCTTTTGCCGCATTTCTGGCGATATCTGCCGCTTCCATTTCACTTTGGGAGGTAATGGCATTTTGCCAGGCTGTTTCTATTTTTTTGTATAGGTCTTTTTCTTCCTGCGCCAGTTCCAATTTGGCCATATCAATATTTATTTTGGCCGTTTGTACCTCAGATTTGGTCTTGTTTCTGTTAAAAATGGGGACGTTTAGGGATAACCCCAATCTTTGGTTGAAATTCAGGTCCAATTGATCGGTAAAATTATAATCCTGGGTGGAGGTGTAGCCAGAACCTAAGCTCCCCGTTAAGGATAAAGTGGGCAGGTAGCCTCCTTTGGCAATGTCCAAGTCTTTTTCGGAAAGGGAAACATTAATCTTGCCTGCATTTATTTCCGGAAGATTTTCCAAGGCTTCGGAATAGACTTCATTTAGGTCCGGGACAAGGTCCAGGATAATTTCATCTGCATCCGCAATCTCAAAATTAGTGTTGGGGGGCAATTCCAATTGTTGTTTTAACGATAAAAGCTGCAGCGCATAATCGTTTTTTGTATTTATAAGAAGGTACCGGTTTGTGGCGGTTTGCGACTGGGCATCGGTATATTCCTTTATGGCGATGGAACCGGCATCCAACCTGGCCTTGGCCCTCTCTTCTTCCTTTTGCGATACCGCAAGGTTATTTTCGGCGATCAGTATATTCTCTTTTGCATATAGCAATTGAATATAACTTTCTGTAATGCTCAGAGTTATATTGTTCTTGGCCTCTTCTTCATAAAGTGCATATTGATCAATAAGCAGCTTTCCCTGTTTTATTTGATTGTTGATCTGGTTCCCTTGGAAAAGGGTTAGCTGGGAGTTCAATCCCAGGCTGGTGGAATTGATCTGTTGGGAAACGAAATCGCTTGTAATGGGGTCTATGGAATTTCCGTTCGTGAAATTCTGGGAGGCATTGCCATTTAAATTGGGCAATCTTAAAGACTTTGTTGCCAGATAGCTGGCTTCCGTAATGTTCTTGGATAATTCGGCTTGTTTTACACTTATGTTGTTCTCTAGAGCGTAGTTAATACACGCTTCCAAAGTCCAAATTTTCTGGACAGAATCAATCGGTGTTTGACCTTGTGCAAACTGAACTACAAAAAGGATTGTTAGTAGGATATATTTTTTCATGGATTTTAACCTTTCAAATGAAAATTCATATCAAATCTCCCACTTAGGGCACCTAAGATTAAATGAAATAGATTGAAACGCGGATTCCCTATACCAATCGCCATATTTTATCGATGAATTTTTTGGGCAAAGGGATTCTCCTGTCAAATTCTTTGTGGGTGATCAATGGTGGAAGAAATCTAAAATGGAGTATTACGGACCTCAAAAAAAAGCTGGGAATTTGTGTCGATGCTTGTTTTGCGTCAGAGATATATTTTAAAGATGAAAATAATTAACGTATTTTTCGGGAATAGTGGAATTTATAGAACAATCCCTGGTTTCATTTTGATATATACAGGCCCCATAGGGGAATAAAAATCGGTGATGTTGAAGAGGGTTGTACCACAAATTCCCTTTACGATAATCCGATTAAATAAAAAGCAATTAAAGCACTATAACAAATATGGGGCTACCCGAAAAATTTATCAGTTGTGATTGGGGCACGTCCAATTTTAGGCTCCGTTTGGTGGATTCCCATTCATTGAAGGTGCTTTCCGAAATCAGGACGGATCTGGGAATTAAAAAGTGTTACCAACTATTTACAGCGCAAAGTGAACGGTCGCAAGAATCCTTTTTTGCCGATTATTTGTTGGCGCAGTTGGAAAAGTTGGATTTAGAGGGAGTGGAAAACTGCCATTTGGTGGCTTCCGGAATGCTGTCCTCTTCCATAGGGATGCAGGAATTGGAGTACTGTCAATTTCCCATTGCCTTTGGTGGTGAAGACCTAATAAGCAAAAGGCTTTCAATCAGTAATAAATTGGACCTGCTTTTAGTTTCCGGGGCAAGAACAAATAGCGATGTAATGCGAGGGGAGGAGATCCAGGCTATTGGACTTTCGGATTACCTGCCCAAGAAAGACAAGGGGGTTCTGTTGTTGCCCGGTACCCATAGTAAACATATCCATTTTGATGCTGGGAGATTTATAGATTTTACCACCTACATGACAGGTGAATTATTTGAGGTAATAGGGAAGCACACTATTTTGTCGGCTTCCCTGGAGGAATCGCCATGGAGCCCTTTAAATAAGGATATTTTTCTGAAAGGGGTACAAAAAGGAGTTCACAGCCAACTGATGGCTTCGCTTTTTTCCATTAGGGCAAATAGTTTGATACATAAAACCTCCGCTAAGGAAAACTATTATTATTTATCGGGATTGTTAATAGGAGCGGAGTTAGGCCATTTGAAAAAAAAGAGCGAAACCGTTTACCTTGCAGTTACCGGAATACAGAACGAATTGTACCAATTGGCTTTGAAATCATTTATACCCGAGGCCCGAATCGTTTGTTTTGAGCCGCAAATTATAGAAACGGCCCTACTGGTTGGTCAGCGAAAAATTTTAGAAGCACATGTCAAATAAAGAATCATTTTCCTGGGAACTTTACAATAGGGCGCCCATTGTGGGTATTGTAAGAGGAGTATCCATGGATGTTATGCGGGATATTGCCAAGGCATATCTCAAGGCGGGGCTGCACACCATTGAAATAACCATGAATACCGCCGGGGCCGCCGAAATAATTTCCAAACTAAGGGGCGAATTCAATGACCTCAATGTGGGTGCGGGTACGGTCTGTAATATGGAAGACTACGACAGGGCCGAAGAGGCAGGTGCCCAGTTTATTGTAACTCCGATCATAGATGAAGCGGTAATTAGGAGTGCTGTAGCCCAAGGGATACCGATTTTTCCGGGGGGTTATTCTCCAACTGAAATTTACAGAGCGTGGAGCTTAGGGGCATCTGCGGTAAAGATATTCCCGGCCTCTCAACTTGGAGTTCAATTTATAAAGGACATCTCGGCCCCACTTAACGAAATTAAGCTTTTACCTACTGGGGGAGTTTCTTTGGAAAATATCAAATCCTTTTTTGAGGCTGGTGTTGTGGGCGTAGGTATGGGCAGTTCACTCTTCGACAAAAAGTTGATTGAGGAGAGAGATTTTGAAGGACTTTCGGATCATTTTTCCAAAGTAAAAGCGGAAGTAAAGGGCTTTTAAATTCAAATAAATATATTTAACAAAATCAATTCCATTTTTATCATGAAACGACCTTCAAATTATTTAATGATTATTATTCTATTGGGGCTAGTGATCGGGTGTAAAGATCATCCCAAAAAAGCCAATTTGGCGAGCGGACAACAACAACAACAACAAATTCAAAACGAGGGACTAAAACTCTTGGTCGGTACTTTTGCCGAAGGGGATGATCAAGGCATTTATCAGCTCGACTTTAATACAGAAACGGGGGAGCTTACCAATAGTCGGCATGTAGCCAAAGAGAATAAGCCAGGCTATTTATACCTTTCAAAAGATGGGGAGAGGGTCTATTCTTCGAACGGAACAAAACCGGGGAGTGTATCGGCATTCCAATGGAACCAAGATAAAACAGCCCTGACCAGAGTGGCCAACCTTCCCAGTATAGGGGATGGAGCCTGTTATGTTGGGGTAAATTCCGATGAAAATCTTCTTGCTGCAGCAAATTATAGTTCGGGAGGTATCGTACTATATCCCATTGACAAAAAGGGGGTTATGTTAGATGAACCACAAGAGATACAACATACAGGAAGTGGTCCGCATCCCAACCAAAATTCGGCCCATGCACACTGTGTACAATTTTCCCAAAACGGAAAATTTTTATATGCCGTAGATCTAGGGATAGATCAGATTTTAACGTATCCAATAAATTCGGAAAGGAAATTGGGTAAGGCGGAAGTAGGGCTGCAAATGGATCCCGGAGATGGCCCCAGACATCTTATTTTCCACCCAACGGATAACAAGGTGTTTATTATCAATGAACTGTCCAGTACTGTTGTGTCGGCCACAGTGGATGAAGAGACCGGAGTTTTTACAAAAATCGATAAAAAGAGTACGCTCCCAGAGGATTACCAAGGACCAAATGCCTGTGCCGATATACATATTAGCAACAATGGGAAATTCCTGTATGCTTCCAATAGGGGGCATAATAGTATAGCTATTTATTCGATATCTGATAGCGGAGATTTAAAACCTCTGGCCATAGAACCTGTGCAAGGGGATTGGCCTCGAAATTTTACCCTATCACCCGATGGAAAATTTTTATTGGTGGCCAACCAGAAATCAGATAATATCACAGTTTTTAAAGTTGATGATAAGACAGGTCTCCTTGAATTTACAGGAAATGAAATATCTATTTCACAACCTGTATGTTTAAAGTTCTAGATAAACAATCTATCTATTATGACCAACCACAAACCAAAATCGACCAACTTTTTAATCCTTCTATTATCAATATTTACATTATCCTGCTCCTCAAATAAAGAAACTAAAAATGAAGAAGGGGAGCGCCCAAATATTGTATTGATCATTGCTGACGATATGGCCTGGGACGATAGCGGGGCCTATGGCCATCCAAATATACGTACCCCAAATATTGATAAACTTGCTGAGGAGGGAATGCGTTTTGATCAGGCCTATCTTACGGCCAGTTCATGTAGTCCTAGTAGGACAAGTATTATTACCGGACTCTATCCCCATAATACTAATGCAGAACAATTACATTGGCCCCTGACACCGGATAAGATAACTTTCGTGGAAAAGCTCAAAGCCTCTGGCTACTGGACAGCCCAGGCCGGCAAGTGGCATATGGGGGATGCCATTAAGGATCGATTCGATGAGGTCTATGATGTAGGTACCTCTGGCTTTCAATTGGCACCTGATGGTACTAAGGCCAAACAAAAAGGTGACGGCAGTGGTTGTGAAAATTGGGTTCCCGTGCTGCAGGCACGGCCAAAAGACAAACCTTTTTTTCTTTGGCTGGCCGCTGTTGATCCGCACCGACCCTATACTGATAATATTGTGGAGCATCCACAGACCATTGAAGATGTGATTGTACCTCCATATATGCCGGATACAGAAAATGTGCGAAAAGACTTTGTGTACTATTATAATGAAATTTTAAGGTTGGATGACTATGTCGGTAAGGTAGTGGAGGAGTTGGGTAGTCAAGGGATTTCCGAAAATACCATGATTCTTTTTATTAGCGATAATGGGAGACCTTTTCCAAGAGACAAGACAACCCTGTACGACGGTGGTATAAAAACGCCATGGATAGTAAAATGGCCCCAAAAAGTAAAACCTAAGTCGGTCTGTAATAACCTGGTAAGTGCTGTGGATATTGCCCCTACATTTCTAAAGTTGGCTGGGTTGGAAAGCCTTCCCTCCTTTGAAGGACAGGATTTTTCCGATTTGTTGACCAATCCGGAAGCAAAAATAAGGGATATGGTCTATGCCGAAGATCATTGGCACGACTATGAGGATTACACTAGGGCCATAAGGACAAAAAAGTTAAAATACATACGTAATTTTTATCCGGACCTTCCAAATACACCTTCGGCGGATGCCTTTGTCAGCGGCACATTTACCGATATGCTCAAAATGAAGGAAAAGGGAGAGCTCACTGAAGCACAATTGGCCTGCTTTATTATTCCACGCCCAAACGAAGAGTTGTATGATATGGTCAAAGATCCATACGAACTCAATAATTTGGTAGGAAACGCTGATTATCAGGAAAATTTGGAGGCCATGCGTTCAGAAATGAAAAAAATTAGACGACTTACACAAGATAGTTTGCCAGCTTTTAGGACTCCGGATGAATTTGATAGGGAAACAGGCAAATCAAATTCATTTAGACAGCGCCCGCGTCCCTCGAAAAAGGAAATGGAAAAAATTATTTTGGAAACAGCTCAGCCCAATAAAAATGGATGAATTAATGCTAAAATTGGCAATTAAATATGTCAGCAACTCCTAATCCATAAACCTTGCGATTAGAATAAATTTTACATGTAAATTTTACATTTAATAAAATTTTGTATATTTAGCTGATATATTGGTAATTAAACATGTTTAAGTTTATGTAATTCTTAATTCATAATGGAGAAAGAGCATTTAAGTTTGACAGATTTTCGCTTCCTACAATTTAGGGAAGGAGATCGCCGTGCTTTCGAATATTATTTTAAAGAATATTACAATAGTATTGTTGGGTTTGGAACTCAGTTTATAGGGGATAAGGACAAAGCAAGAAGCGTTGCACAAGACGCTTTTATCAAGCTATGGGAGAACCGGGAAAAAGTGCAAAAAATTAATGGAATCCCATCCTTTTTATACCGGTCTGTTAAAACAGATTGTTTAAACCTAATAAGGCACCATAAGGTTGTACGGAAGTACAAATCCAGACAATTGCAGGAAAGGGAGAGCCACTTGCATACTGAAATTTTGAACTCCTTGAATTTTGATTCCGTAACCTTTTCGGAATTGGAAAATCTTATTGAAAAGTCAATTGAGGAATTACCGGACAAATGCAAGCAGGTATTTTTGAAAAAGCGATTTGAAAATAAGAAGAATAAAGAGATTGCTCAAGAATTGGGAATTACCATCAAAGCTGTTGAAGCCAACATAACACGGGCTACGAAATTCCTTAAATTGAGAATTGCAAACTACGTAATCATTACTTTTTTTTGTGCTTTTTTGCATTTTTGATAAAAAAAATTAAAAATCAATGTAGGGTAAAGTACTTCTAAGGTGTACTTAATTGGAACGCAAAATTCCAGTTAATGGATTACGATTTAATTTCTAAGTATCTTTCAGGAAATGCCACGGAAGAGGAAGTCGCATTGATCTTTCAATGGATAGACGATTCCCCCGCGAATAAAAAGGCTTTTATACAATTCAAAAAAACCTGGGCCTTTAAAGCAAAGAGCGATGAAGATTGCGAAATGGCTTGGCAGGAACTGGAATCAAAACTGGACAACAATAAGTCGAAACCTAGGTTTTCAGGATTCATAAATTATGCCGCTATCTTGGTACTTGTTGTGGGCATAGGGTATTTCTTTACCCAACATAAATTGAGTTCTGATCTGCCGGTCATTGATAAGAACGCCATTACCTTGGAATTGGGCAATGGAAATATTCAGATAATAACCGAGAAAGAGCAAAGTGCCATACTTGACAAGAACGGAAAGGTGGTTGGAAAGCAGCAGGGAAGTGTTTTATCCTATAAGGATGTTGCCAATGAGGTTGTTTCTGCAGCACCTATTTACAACGAATTGACCATACCCTATGGAAAAACCTTTAAGTTGATTTTGTCCGATGGCACAGTAGTACATTTAAATGCAGGTAGTTCCATAAAATATCCAGTAAAATTTATAGAAGGTTCAAAAAGGGAAGTATTTCTTCATGGGGAAGCCTTTTTTGATGTCACCAAAGATGCAGACCATCCTTTTGTAGTAAATGTAAATGATTTAAATGTTAGGGTTTTGGGAACAAAATTCAATGTTTCCTCCTATCCTGAGGAGGAAAATGTCAGCACCGTCCTTATTGAGGGGTCTGTGGCACTGCACGGGAAGGACAACGATTTTAATTCGGCAAATACGGTTTTATTGGAACCTGGATATAAAGGGGAATGGAATCAAAAATCAAAAGAAACATCCATAACAGAGGTGGATACAAAAATGTATACCAGCTGGGTGGAAGGAAGAATGATCTTCAGAAATACCCCATTTAAAATCATCAGAAAGAAACTGGAAAGGCACTACAATGTCTCTATTAAAAACAATAATGAAATTCTGGAGGAGAAGACCTATAATGCGGTTTTCGATGTTGAAAGTATAGACCAGGTGTTGCGAACTTTAAATGAAATTTATTCTATTGAGTACATCATTGATCAAAATGAAATAGTAATTAATTAATCTTAAAACAATTAAATATGAAGTGAATTTTTAGAGTCTAGGACACAATCTACTTTATAAAAAAACCAGAAAATGCTTGCGACATTTTCTGGCAGATTAAAGTGATTAAAATTTTTATTAACCACCAAACGTATTACTAAATTATGAAAAAATTTAACAAACCACGGAATCGTAATGGTTGTCCATGGCGATTCGATTTGAAAATGAAATTAACAACCCTATTTTTATTAGTTGCACTTTTTCAAGTTAATGCAAGTACCTATTCCCAAAGCACAAAAATAGACTTGAATCTTAACAATGTTAAGGTGTTTGACGTTCTCAATGAAATTGAATCCCAGACGGAATTTAAGTTCTTTGTGGACACCAAAGAAGTGGATTTGGAAAGAATGGTTTCCATAAAAGTGAAAAGGGAAACTATTGCCAAGATATTGGAGAAAGTGTTTAAGGGAACCAATATTGTTTATAAGGTTTTGGACAAACAAATAGCCTTAAAACCTGGGGTTAAAGAAGATAATGTTGACCAAAGTAGCACGCAGGAAATGGGATTGCAGCAACCTACCATTTCAGGTACTGTTGTGGACGATACCGGGACGCCATTGCCAGGGGCAAATATTGTGGAAAAAGGAACCACGAATGGGGTAACAGCCGATTTTGACGGTAATTTTTCTATTGAGGTAGCAGATGCCAACGCCACGTTGGTAGTTTCCTATATTGGATTTTCCACTATTGAAGTACCTTTAGATGGGCAAACCAGCCTTAGTATTACCCTTCAAGAAAGTGCGGCAGGATTGGATGAGGTTGTCGTAGTAGGTTATGGAACCCAGAAGAAGATCAACGTAATTGGCTCCATATCACAAGTATCTTCCAAGGACATTGAAAATAGGCCTGTAACACAGGCGTCCCAAGCAATAACGGGGCAGATGCCGGGAGTTACGGTAATACAAAGATCGGGAAGACCCGGACAAAGTGGAGGGGAGATCCGCGTTAGGGGAGTTGGTTCATTTGGAGCTGATGCCAATGCCCTTGTTTTGATAGATGGCATAGCAGGTACCATGAATGATATTAATCCAGACGACATTGCTTCCATCTCGGTACTTAAAGACGCTTCTTCGGCAGCTATCTATGGTGCCAGATCTGCCAATGGGGTAATTTTAATTACTACTAAAAGCGGCAGTAACAAGAAATTTTCAGTTAGCTACAATAGCTATATTGGTGTTAATGAAGCCACTGAACTTCCTGAATTTGCCAACTCTTGGGAGTATGCGGAAATGTACAATATAGCTTCAGGGAGTACTAGTTTTACTGCTGATGACATTGACAGATACAGGGCGCAAAACGATCCTGATAATTATCCCAATACAAGGTTCTTGGAAGATCTGTTTTCTAGAAATGGAATTCAGACCTCCCACACCCTTACCGTAAATGGTGGTGATGAAAACAACAAGTACTATGTATCTGCAGGTATTTTGGATCAACAGGGGATAGTACCTAAGAATAGCTTTAACCGCTATAACTTTCGTATGAATCTCAATAATAAGTTGGGCGAAAAATTTGAATTGAACTCTAGATTTTTTGGAGCTTTGGAAGAACGAAAAGAGCCACAGGCCACGGCAAATAAAGGAGGTGGATTTTTAGATCAACTTGTTCAAAATGCAGTGCGTTATCCGGCAACTTTCTTGGGCCGGGATTCCCAGGGCAATTACGGAATAGGACCGGAAAGTGGAGGAACTCCAGTTGCTTGGTTGGATTCCAAGTCCTATTTGACCAATCCTACAACTAGGGTCGGGGTAAATGTAAAATTGGACTGGAAGCCTAATGATGATTTGGTCTTTTCCGCTATTGGAGGTTATAATTTTACGCTTTATGAGGAGCGCTCCTATCTGGGATCACAAAGACTTAATGAGGATGTGTTTTTAGGACAATCGTATTTAAATCAACAGAGCAACAAAACTATTTTTAAGACCATGCAGTTTACCGGGGAGTATTCCAAGGAATTTGGGTCGCACGATTTTAGCTTATTGGCTGGATATTCCTTTGAAAATGAAGAGCTATCCCTTTTCAATGGTTACCGTCAGGATTTTGCGAGTAATGACTATACTGTAATGGATCTTGGAAGTGCCGAAAATCAGCAATCTGGGGGCTATGACGCGGAATGGGCCTTGCAATCCTTTTTCTCCCGTCTTAAATACAGTATAGACCAAAAATATCTTTTTGAGGCTACTATGCGGTATGACGGATCATCGCGTTTTCCGGAGAATAATAAATATGCATTTTTTCCCTCTGCGGCTGTGGGATGGCGTATTTCCCAAGAAGACTTTATGCAAGGGGTATCTTGGATGTCCAATTTAAAAGCAAAGGCTTCATGGGGTATATTAGGAAACCAAAATATAGGTAATTATCCTTATCAAACGGTTTTGGCCTCAGGAAGGGATTATTCCTTGGGAGGTGGACTTGCAACTGGGGCAGCATATGCCAATTACAAGGATGCCAATATTAAATGGGAATCCACTGAAACTATTGACATAGGAATCGAATCCGGTTTTTTTGACGGACAGCTAACTTTTAATGCTACCTATTTCAATAGAAACACAACAGATGTACTATTTAAGCCTTCTGCAAGTGTATCCTCGGTCTTAGGAGTTGGTATAAGTGAGACCAATACCGGAGAAGTTAAAAATACGGGATGGGAATTTGACTTGGGCCATCGTGGAAAAGCTGGAGATTTTGGATATTCCATCAACGCTAATTTTTCGATCATCAATAATGAGGTTGTTACCTTGGGACTTGGTAATGTAGAGCAGCCCAATGGGTTTGTAGGAAATGGTTCCGACTTGTTTATAGGCTATCCCATGCAAATGTACTACGGCTATAAAGCCGATGGTGTGTTTTTAAATGATGGTGAGGTAGATAGCTGGCCAGATATGTCAGCGGTAAATCCTACCGCACAGGCAGGTGATTTTAGATATAAGGATATCAGTGGACCGGACGGGGTTCCGGATGGTAAGGTAGATCCTACTTATGACCGGACCTATTTGGGAAGCCGTATCCCTAAATATACTTTTGGAGCTAATCTAGGCTTTAACTATAAAAATTTCGACCTATCCGTTTTATTACAAGGAACGGCAGGGGTAAAAGGCCAATTGGACGGTTATGCCGGTTATGCTTTCTTTAATCTAGGGAATATTCAAACTTGGCAAATGGACGGTAGGTTCGATCCCGACAGCCCAGTCCGTTATCCAGATTATCCTAGACTGGAAGTTTTGACCAATAGCGGATCGGCCAATACGGAAACATCGGACTTTTGGGTCATCAATTCTGGGTATTTGCGTATTAAGAATATTCAGATGGGATATAATTTTCCTGATGCGGTCAATGAAATTCTAGGGATAGATAATTTAAGATGTTATTTGGGCGCAGAGAATTTGCATTCCTTTAATTCCTATAGAAAGGGATGGGACCCAGAAATAACAGGGGGCGGAGCATATTATCCCATATTAACTACCTACACTTTTGGTATAAACCTAAAATTTTAAGATCATGATCAAAATATATAACAAACATTCATCTAAATCAAGGGTTCTGGGATTACTTCTTCTAGGAATTGTCTCCTTGGGAACAGTAATTTCCTGCGATAAGGAATTGGAACAATTTCCCAGTAACGCCTTTGCGGCCGATAATTTCTGGACTTCGGAGTCCAATGCCAACATTGCGCTGACAGGAGCCTACAGAGGGGCCGTGGAATATAGTACACAGGTTGTGCCTTCGGATTGGTGGACCTATTGTGGCATTGTGTTTATGGAATTTGCTACGGACAACGCCTATGATCGAAGAGGTGATAATTCCACCCAGAACCGATTGACAAATGGTACTTTGCTACCAAATAACAACGTTGTTAACGGATATTGGCAAGGGTCTTATAAGCGTATCGCCATTTGCAATGATTTCCTGGAAAATATTGAAAAAGTAGATATGGAACAGGCCAAGATTGATAGAATGAAGGCCGAAGTACAGTTTCTAAGGGCTACACAGTATTTTTATCTATCACAGTTTTGGGGTAGCGCTCCTTTAGTTACGGCTACTTTAACACCTGATGAGGCTAATAACGTGGATAAGGCCTCTAAAACGGAATTGGTGACATTTGTTGAGAATGAGCTTAAGGCTGCTGCAGCAGCACTTCCGGCATTCGGCGATTTAAAAGCAGGGGAAGCTGGTAGGGCCAGTAAACAGGCAGCATTGGCTTTTTTAGGGAGATTGTATCTCGGGGAGAAGAGATTTCCTGAAGCTTCTGTAGCATACAAACAGATTATAGATATGGGCGATAATATTATTGATCCAGATTATAGCTCACTTTTTATTCCTTCCAATGAAAATAGCAGTGAAAACATTTTTAGTTCCCAATATTTTGGTGGTCAGGCAGGTAATTCATTACCCCAGCACGCCTATCCGGCAGTTGCTTCGGGCTGGCATATCGTAAACCCTTTGGGTAGTCTTGCCGATGCCTATGGTTTTAATGATGGTACCCCTTTGTCCTATGATGACCCTAGATTTGACTATAACGACATGGGTGCAAACAGGGATCCAAGATTTAGGTACAATTTTATTTGGGATGGTGCTACGTTTGCTGGCAGGACCTATGATTGTAATCCGGATTCAACTGGTTCGGTAGATCAATTGACCTATTCCAAGCAGGCTACCAGGACAGGATATGGTTTAAGAAAATTCTTTGACGAGTCGTTCAGCGGTAACCTAAGGACCGATTATGGTGGCAATATTCCTATTATCAGGTATGCCGAAGTATTGTTGAGCTATTTGGAGGCCGAACTCGAAGCGGGTAATGCCATTACCCAACAATTGTTGGATGAAACTATCAATGCCGTTAGGGGTAGGGAGTCCGTAGGGTTGCCGGCTATTACGGAAACCAATGCGGATGCTCTTAGACCACTATTAAGAAACGAGCGAAGAATTGAGTTGGCTTTGGAAGGGCAACGTTTGTGGGATATCTTTAGATGGGGAATTGGAGATGAAGTGTTAGTGGGAGATTTCTGGGGTGCACCATTCCCAAACTCCACCTTATATCCAACCACATCAAAAAAAATAGATCCACAGTCTAGGTGGTATGTTACCACCAAGAATTTCCGGGAAGGTGTAGACGATGTATGGCCGATTCCAGAATCGGAAATCAATGTAAATCCTAAGTTAGGTAATTAATACTATTGCTAAAATGGTTATAAAGAGAAGAAATTTTATTCAAAAAGTAGGGTTGGCAATTCCAATAATTGCCAACCCTTTCTCCAATATATTCGCCCAAAGTGGTGTGTTGGATAATGAGCTAAAAAGTAGTTCTGGAAAATCCATTGCCTTTAATTTTGAAAATTTAAATGAGAGAGTTTGGATTGGAAAGGATTTTTGGAGTATTCCCATGGAAGATTGGGAAATTGGAAATAAAAGGCTGGAGTTTAAAGGGACTATGCGAAATGCCCGTCTTCATCTATTGACTTATGTGCTTAAAAAGGACATGGGAGATTTTCGCATTAAAAGTAGAATTGGGATTTTAAAAAATAATAATGACAAAGGGAGTGTCGGTTTTTCTACCGGAATAAAGGATGCTACCGATCCAAAGAGTGTAAAAGCGGCCTGTTATTTTGGTGAAGGATTATCTACAGGTATTTCCTTGGAAGGCAAATTGTTTGTGGCCGACAAAGAAGCTGAGCTTCCGGAAAATTTTGATTTTAGCGATTTTACTCTGGAATTGGGGGTGTCACCAAAAAATGGAGATTACGAATGTACCTTGATCGCTGTGGACAAGGATGATCGTAAAGCGGAATTGGCATATCGCCACGCCGGAGAGATCGAAGGCCTGGTGGCTTTGGAACAGAACATGAACGAAAAGGAGGGGAGTACCTTCTGGTCTCGGTCAATTGCCCTTGATGGCACAAAGGTTGAATATGTCCCCGATAACAGTTTTGGACCTATCCTATGGGCCATGTACACGCTTTCAAAAGGGAAGCTTAAATTAACGGCGCAACTACCTCCTGTAAGCAACAGAGATTCACAAAAGGTGGAGCTTCAATTTTTTAAGAAGGGTAAATGGGTCAAGGAAGAAAAAGGCGAAATTGATCCTGTATCCTACAGTACTATTTTTTCAATAGAAAATTGGGATTCAGCCCAAGATACACCTTATCGTTTGGTCTATTCCATAGACAAGGAAAAGCATTATTATAAAGGCGCTATAAGACAAGAGCCAAATGACCGGCCACTGCGATTTGGAGGTTTAACCTGTCAGGAATGGGCAGGATATCCATATCGTCCCTTGGTGGAGAATCTTGAAAAATCCAACCCGGATATGCTTTATTTTTCGGGGGATCAATTGTACGAGGGCAATGGAGGATATCCTATAAAAAGACAGCCAGAGGACAGCGCAATTCTAAACTATTTGGGAAAATGGTATATGTTTGGTTGGGCTTTTGGAAATATTATGCGCGACCGGCCTACAATTTGCACGCCCGATGACCACGATGTTTATCAAGGCAATCTTTGGGGAGAAGGAGGTGAAGGCATTTCATTTGAAGCTTGGGAAAAGGTAAGGGATGCCCATGGCGGACTTGTGCAGACACCCAATATGGTCAATGTGGTTTTTCGCACCCAATGTGGTCACCTTCCAGATCCATATGACCCATCACCTTTACCATCAGGGATTACCAATTGGTTTACCCAAATGGTTTACGGGAAGGTTAGTTTCGCTATTGTGAGTGATAGATTATTTAAATCCGGTCCAGAGATGCTTAGGAGTGGGGAAGGTAGGATAGATCATCTTACTGCCCCGGCCAAACCGGAAGAACTTGATTCAAATGACCTGGATTTCATTGGAAATCGACAAATGGAGTTTTTGAATGGCTGGATCGAAGATTGGCAGGGAGCGAATATGAAGGTGCTGTTAAGTCAGACTTTATTTTCCAATGTAGGTACCCATCATGGTCCCAAAAAGCAATTCTTATTTGGTGATTTGGACTCGGGAGGTTGGCCAAAATCGAAACGGGATGAGGTAATACGGACCATTAGAAAAGCTTCTGTTTTTCATATCAACGGAGATCAGCACCTGCCTTTTATGGTACAATATAGTGTTGATGAAGTACGGGATGGGGGCTGGACTTTCTGTACCCCGGCCATTTCAACGGGTTACCCAAGATGGGGACAGCCAGATTCGGTCAATGTACCTTTTACGGATAGACCAGCACATGGGTTGCCCAATACGGGTAGCTATCGAGATGGATTTGGGAACACTAATTATATCTATGCCGTTGGGAATCCGACAGATGATTTTGACCTAGAGAAAAACAGATATTTGAAAGCACAGAAAAAGGCATCTGGTTTTGGGATAATTACTTTTGATACCTCGGCTAGGACTATAAAAATGGAAGCAATTCGATTTTTGGCAGACCTTGATGTGGATTCCGAAGACAATACCTACCCGGGATGGCCATTGACCATTGACCAAGATGACAACGATGGCAGAAGGGCCTTGGGCTACCTGCCTAGATTACAGCTTAAGGAATCTAACCAAGTTGTTAGGATTATTAATGAAGAGACCAATGAAATGGTAAAATCGTTGAGGGTTAAAGGAAAGGAATTTGTGCCAAAAGTATACTCTTTGGCCAAATATACCTTGATCATAGGGGAAGGGCAAAATGAAAAAGTCATTAAATCGGTTGCAATAAGTACGGACCCAAAGGAGGTTATGAAGGTCTAGGGCAATTGAATAAAATATAAGTAAAGGTGCGAATCAAAAATATATGGGTTGTACCTTACTAGCTTATAAATCCAAAATCATTAAAATTAACTAAATAGAAAAATGAAGATTATTAAAAGGAATTTGTTCCATACCGCCATAATTGTGTTGCTTTTGGTGGGATGTAAATCCAAGGAAGAGAAAGTAGTCGCTACTGATGAAACTGCTAAAAAGCCCAATATTGTATTTATTTATATGGATGATCTTGGGTATGGCGATATGAGTGCCTATGGGGCAACGGAAATCAGTACCCCTAATATGGATGCATTGGCAACGGGCGGTGTACAATTTACCAATGGTTATGCCTCCTCAGCTACTTGTACGCCAAGTAGGTATGCCATATTAACAGGTAGGTATCCCTGGCGTAATAAAGATGCCAAAATATTGCCAGGAACAGCTCCTTTGATAATTGATACGGCACAAATAACAGTGCCCAAAATGTTGCAGGGGGAAGGTTATGCCACCGGTATTGTGGGTAAATGGCATTTGGGACTTGGTAGCGGAAATGTGAATTGGAATGAAAGGGTGTCACCTGGCCCCAATGAAGTTGGTTTTGATTATTCCTATATTCTTGCTGCAACCCAGGATAGGGTGCCAACGGTGTATATTGCCGACGGTCACGTAGACGGTTTGGATCCAAATGACCCCATTGAAGTTAGCTACGAGAAAAATTTTGAAGGGGAACCCACGGGATTGGACAATCCTGAACTGACTACTATGAAATGGCATCACGGTCATAACAACAGTATAGTGAATGGAGTTCCAAGAATTGGCTTTATGAAGGGTGGGGAGTCTGCTAAATGGAGCGATGTTGATATGGCGGACCATTTTCTGGCTAAAGCCCAACAGTATGTAAAAGAGCATAAAAACAAACCTTTCTTTTTGTACTATGCCTTGCAACAGCCACATGTACCCCGTACCCCGCACCCGCGTTTTGCCGGAAAATCTGGAATGGGTCCAAGAGGGGATGTTATTTTGGAGGCCGATTGGATGATAGGGGAGTTTATGAAAACCCTGGAAGATGAAGGAATCCTAGAGAATACACTAATCGTTTTCTCAAGTGATAATGGCCCAGTAGTCAACGATGGTTATTATGACGACTCCGAAGAAAAATTGGGCAATCATACCCCAGCAGGAATTTTAAGAGGAGGTAAATATAGTTTGTTCGATGCTGGTACCAGGGTTCCATTTATTACCTATTGGAAAGGTACAATAGCCCCAGGTAAATCTGATGCCTTGGTATGTCAGTTAGACTTGCTTACTTCAATGGCCGCTTTGGTTGGAAGTGATAAGACAGGTGAGGATAGCGAGAATCTTTTGGATGCATTTATGGGTAAATCCAAGGACGGAAGGGAAGAGTTGGTATTGGAAGCAACCTCCAGAACAGCCTTTAGAAAAGGTAATTGGGCTATGATTCCTCCATATAAAGGACCAGCGATAAACAAAATGGTGAACATTGAGTTGGGTAATGCTGAAGAATATCAATTATATAATCTGGAAAACGATCCAAGTCAAAAGGAAAATCTGGCTAAATCCAATCCTGAAAAACTTCAGGAATTAATTGCGGACTTTGAAAAAATCAGAGGCAATTCAAATGACGGAATCCAAGACTTGGAACTCAAATAAGGTGTGTTAATTACCCATAGCCAAGAAGAAAGAATTGAATCTTGATATATGAAAAAATCTGCCTTACATACCTTGTTGATCGGATGCTTTTTCCTGACTCTGGTAGCGAACGCTCAAAAAAGTAAGGAAAGGCCCAATATCCTGTTTTGCATTGCAGACGATGCATCCATGAAGAGTTTTGGAGCCTATGGGGATACTTTTATCCATACGCCTTCTATAGACAGCCTGGCCAAAGAAGGGGTTGTTTTTAATAATGCGTATAACGGCAATCCAAAATGTTCCCCGGCACGGGCCTGTATTCTTACAGGAAAATACAGTTGGCAACTCAAGGAGGCGGCGGATCACAATGGCCGTTTTCCTTCCGAGTTTAAGACCTATCCGCAATTATTGGCAAATGAGGGGTATAATGTAGGTTTTTCTGGTAAAGGATGGGGTCCCGGGGTGTATGATACTGCCGATAATCCGGCCGGACCGGAATACAACAGTATAAAAATAACACCCCCGTATGAGAATATAAGTAATATAGATTATGCCGCCAATTTTGGTGCATTTTTGAACGAAAAGGGAGAGGAAAAACCCTTCTGTTTTTGGTTGGGAGCCAAGGAGCCCCATAGGGCCTATGAACTGGATTCTTGGAAAAAGGCAGGGCGCGAATTGAAAGAAGCAGTTGTGCCCCCCTTTTATCCGGATAACGACATAGTTCGTGGAGACCTATTGGATTATGCCAATGAGGTGGAATGGTACGATACCCAAGTGGGTAGGGCCATACAAATATTGAGGGAAAAAGGTTTGTTGGAAAATACCATGATAGTGGTTACCTCAGATCATGGGATGCCATTCCCTAGGGTAAAAGGACAAATATACGAGGAAGGCTTTCACATTCCATTGATCTTTTATTGGAAGGGTAAAATCTACCCTGGTCGTACCGTCAACGATTTTGTGAGTTTTTCCGATTTGGCACCAACATTTATGGAAGTAGTGGGGGCTCTACCACATCGGCAAATGACTGGAGGAAGTCTTATAAAACAGTTACTCTCTCCAAAATCTGGACAAATAGACCCTTCCCGTGATCATGTATTATTGGGCAAGGAACGTCATGATGTTGGTCGGTCCAATGAGGACGGGACAGATTTGGCCTATCCCGTCCGTGCCATTCGGAATGATTCGTTACTCTACGTTCATAATATAAAACCAAAAAGATGGCCTGTTGGAAATCCCGAATACGGGTTTTTAAACTGCGATGGATCCCCAACCAAAACTTATCTTACAGATTTAAAACCTGGGGATAAGGAATACTTCTTTTTTGAGATGAATTTTGATAAAAGGCCGGAGCATGAGTTGTATAACATTCAAGAAGATCCACATTGTATCAATAATTTGGCCGATCTTCCCGAATATGCTGTGCAAATAAAAAAACTCCGCACTCAAATGGAAACAGAGCTTATAGCTCAGGGAGACCCACGAACCTTAGGTAATGGCGATATTTTTGATAATTATATCTACTACGGAAAGCGGTTGGATTATAAAACAGGGGAGCGTATATCTCCTTTGAATTATGTGAAGCAGGATGAATAATTTAGCACAGTTAAAGATATTGCTATGTCCCTATTCACACCAATGCTGCTGGTTCTCCCTGAATTAGGTCAGAACCTACTATTGCATAAGCCCAATGTGGTTTTGATTTACAACCGGATAGCGAGCGGAAGAAATTATGACTCTTGTTTATTCTATTTAAAACGATAATATATGAATTTTAGGCTAATTATTATATCCGCTTGTTTTGGTTTATTGTTGACGGGCTGTAATGAGAAAAAGGAAACACAGGCAGCTTCACAGAAGCAGGTAGAGAGGCCCAATATAATACTCTTTGTTGCTGATGACCATGGAACCGATGCCCTCGGGGCATACGGGAATAAGGTAATAAAAACCCCGAATCTGGATAAATTGGCCTCTGAAGGTGTACGTTTCAACAACGCCTATTGTACCACTGCCAGCTGTGCTGCCAGTAGATCGGTAATTCTTACCGGACTCTATGGCCATGCCACCGGTTCTTATGGTCATGTACACGACTATCATCATTTTAGCACCTATGACATCGTAAAATCCCTGCCCGTGCTGCTTGAAAAAGAAGGGTATACCACGGCTAGGATAGGAAAATATCACGTGGCTCCGGAATCCGTGTACCATTTTGAACAAGAGTTGAAGGCCGACCCTAGAAGTACCGTGGCCATGGCAGAAGAATGCAAAGATGTTTTGACATCCGACAAACCATTTTTTTTGTATTTCTGTACAGATGATCCGCATAGGGCAAATTCTACAGATCCCGAACAATGGGATGCCCCAAACAGTTTTGGGAACAAGTTGGAAGGCTATCCAGGGGTAGAGACTATTGTTTACGATCCGGCTGAGGTTGTGGTTCCGGATTTTTTGCCGGATACTAATGAAAGTAGGGAAGAAATTGCCCAGTACTACCAAAGTGTTTCCAGAATAGATCAGGGTTTTGGTAAGTTGATGCAGATGCTTCAGGAGTCGGGCAAGGCAGACAACACTATAGTTATTTATATATCTGATAATGGCATGGCATTTCCTGGTGCCAAAACCACCTTATATGAGCCAGGGATGAAACTGCCCTGTATTATTAAAGACCCTTTCTCCAAGTTGAAGAATACCACTTCGGATGCTATGATTTCTTGGGTAGACCTTACACCTACCATTTTGGACATGGCGCAAGTGGAAACAAAAGGATACTCGTTTCATGGGCGTTCTTTTAAAGAGGTATTGGATATTAAGGAACCTGAAGGCTGGGATGAAATATACGCCTCCCACACCTTTCATGAAATCACCATGTATTACCCCATGCGCGTGGTGCGGGACAAAAATTACAAGCTTATAAGGAACATAGCATGGCGGTCGGAATATCCCTTTGCATCGGACTTATGGGCGGCTTCTACATGGCAGGAGGTATATAGAAACAAAAAAGAGTATTTCGGTAAAAGAAAGGTACAAGATTATCTGTTTCGCCCTGAATTTGAATTATTCGATTTGGAAAAAGATCCCGATGAAATAGTGAACCTGGCCAACGACCCCAATTATAAGGAAGTAATGGATGAAATGATAAAAAAAATGAAAGCCTTTCAAATTAAAACCCGTGATCCCTGGCTAATTACTTGGGATCATGATAACTCTCTCCAGGGCACAGGGGTAAATTTATAGAGTAACAATAAGTTCAAATCGCAATTAATAACTATAAGCTTCTCACATGTAGTCTTAATCTTTTTACTAGAAGAACGGGCAAAGGCTTATGACTGTTTAACCTGAGCAAAAAGGCAATAATTAGATTGTTAGTTTAGCCATAGGGAACATTTCTGATAGTGCATTGTAAAAGAAACAGAAATTAAGGAGAAACAAAGGTTTTAAAATAAGGAAATGAGAAAATTTCAACTATTAAATAGAAGTCCAAAAAATTACAAAATTGTGATGCTACTTGTCATTTCCCTTTTGTGTGGGGCTGGTTTTTCACAATCGGAGGGGCTACTTTCGGAAAATGTAGTGTTCACAACTGAAATAGCCGAGGACGCTTCCCCAGCTGTTTTGGCCAGAATTCGTCAGGCAAAGGAATATCCCATCTCCGAAATTAAATTTGAAAAGGGAACCTATCATTTCTATCCGGACAAGGCCTTCGAAAAATTTACCCGTATTTCCAATCATGACGATGTGTTGGCGAAGACTGCCATGCCTATATTTGGGATGCAGGGCTTGACCATTAATGGCCAAGGTTCTACTTTTATCTTTCACGGGAGAATGATTCCATTTCTAATTGAGGATTCAAAAAATATTACCATTACGAATGTTACTGTCGACTGGGCAGTGCCTTTTCATAGTGAGGGACTAATAGTGGCCAATGATGTGAACAACAATTCCTTTGACATGGAGCTTTCAGAGGAGTATCCTTATGAGATTAGAAATGGTCAGTTGATTTTTGTCAAGGAGTATTACGAGCATAACTTGGGACAGTCCATTCTTTTTGATCCCGCCCGGAATGCCATCGCCTTTAATACCGAAGTTTATACACCAATATCCGCCACACGCAACTCTAGTGTTCAGCACAATCTTGATAAAATAAAATATAAGTATAAGACCGATCCCCGTTCCAAGGTGGAAAAAGTCCGTGGAAAAGAGGATAATTTAAGGGTAGAGGAAGTTAAGCCGGGTACTGTCCGTATTTTTAATCACAAACAGAAATTGCCCCCAGTGGGAATGGTGTTGGTCTGCAAGGGCGATCAGAGTCTTAACCGCCTAGCACCTGCCTTTCGGATTACAGGAACAGAAGGCTTTAATGCAAAAAATGTGAATGTCCACCATGCAGGAGGAATGGGGTTGATTGCAGAGAATTCATCAGACCTCATTTTGGACAGCTTTAATGTTACTCCTTCCCAGGGAAGAATGGTCTCTACCACAGCCGATGCTACCCATTTTGTTGGGTGTAGGGGCAAGGTAGAACTAAGGAATTGCACGTTTAACAATCAGTTGGACGATGCCACTAATGTCCATGGCACCTATCAGGAAGTGATGGATGTCATAGGTAAAAACAGCATCGGTGTCCGTATGGGACATGCCCAGCAACAAGGATTTACTATAGGACGTGCCAACGATACTATTGGACTGGTGAGATTGGCGACTTCCTTTTTTCCGTATGATTATCTTACCCTAAAAAGTACAGAATATATAAACGGTAGGTACCAGATAATAAGCTTTAACGAAGATCTGCCAGCGGGGCTAAAGGTTGGCGATTTAATTGAAAATGTAGAGGGCTATCCAGAACTATTGGTGCAAAATTGTAATATTAGCCGTAATCGAGCTAGGGGACTTCTTATTTCCAATCCAAAGAAAACAGTTATTGAAAATAATTATTTTAGTACAGAAATGGAAGCCATTCTTATTCCTGTGGAAAGCAGTCATTGGTTTGAATCTGGTAATGCTGCCAACCTTATTATTAGGAATAATACTTTTCAGGACAATCAGCACAGCGGATTTAATAGGGGGGTAATTCGTTTTGTTACCGATGATGAAAATCACAATATAGCATTCAAAAATATTGAAATGACGAATAACCAGTTTCATCAATTCGACAATCTTATTTTGGAGATTTCGAATGTTGATGGATTGTTGTTTCAAGGGAATACGATAACCAATTCTGGCAGCTTCCCCATACTGTACCCCGATAATCCCGCCATTACGGTAAAAGCATCAAAAAATATCGTGTTCAAGAAAAACAAATATATGGGCAAGGCGAAACAAATACTATTGAAAGACGAATTGCTTCGCAACCTTAAATTTAAATAACAACCAAATAATTTATAGACAATGTTTTACTTTAAAATAAGAAATCGCTACTCATTACCAATTGTTGTTTTAATGATAATGGGATTAGGCGGGAAAATAGCTTATGCCCAAGAGGCAGGGGCTATGGCCAATGATCAAAAACCAAACATTATATTTATCCTTACCGATGATTTGGGATATGGCGATGTGGGGGTATTTTTTCAAAATCAAAGACAGAAGATCAACGACCGCAGTGAACCTTGGGTCTTGACGCCCAATCTGGATAAAATGGCTTCTGAGGGCGCATTAATGCCCCATCACTATTCAGCTGCACCGGTTTGTGCCCCTTCTAGGGCTTCCTTATTGTCCGGTTTAAGTCAAGGACATGCCAATGTTAGGAATAATCAGTTCGACAAGGCCTTGGCGGATAACCACACCATGGGCAACGTACTTCAGAAATTGGGCTATACTACTGCCGCCATTGGAAAATGGGGTCTAATGGGTTCCAATAAATGATCCGAAGATGGAGATAGTTGGCCTGCTCATCCCATAGATCGTGGGTTCGACTACTATTACGGCTATATGCGGCATAGGGATGGACACGAGCATTATCCCAAGGAAGGTCTTTATAGGGGAGCAAAGGAAGTCTATGAAAATAAAACAGAAGTAAGTAAGGATCTGGACAAGTGTTATACCGGAGACCTATGGACCGCCGTGGCCAAAAAATGGATTGTAGAACAAACAAAAGGTAATGGGGGAAAACAACCCTTCTTTATGTATTTGGCCTTTGATACTCCACATGCCGTTTTAGAACTGCCCACCCAGGCCTATCCCGATGGGGGAGGATTAAATGGTGGGTTGCAATGGACAGGGAAGCCTGGTCAAATGATCAACACGGCTTCGGGAACCATAGATTCCTGGGTACATCCAGATTATAGCGACGCTACCTATGATCATGACAACAATGAAACTACGCCAGAAGTGGCCTGGCCCAATGTCTATAAGCGATATGCCACGACTACCCGGAGAATCGATGATCAGGTAGGTGATATTTTAAAGCTATTATCCGATTTAAATATCGATCAAAACACCTTGGTGGTATTTAGTTCTGACAATGGGCCCTCCATTGAATCATACCTGGACAATGAGCCCTATAAGGCCAATTTTTTTAACAGTTTTGGTCCGTTTGATGGAATTAAAAGGGATGTCCTGGAAGGGGGAGAGCGACTGCCCACTATTGCCAAATGGCCGGCACGGATCAAGGCTGGGCACGTGGTTGAATCGCCTTCAGTATCCTATGACTGGTTGCCGACCTTTACTGCTGCAGCGGGTACTCCTGCACCTGTAAATACTAACGGAGTTTCCTTGCTACCGTCCTTGACGGGAAAAGGGGACCAACAACAGAGTCTTATCTATGTGGAATATACCCAAGGTAACCATACACCAAATTATGACGAATTTGCACCCAATAATCGCGGTAGACTGAGGAAGGAAATGCAGATGATGCGAATCGGGGACCTGGTCGGACTCCGATATGATATTAAAAATGCCGATGATGATTTTGAAATATACAATGTTATCAACGATACACAACAGGCTAATAATTTAGCGGGTAATGGCAATATGAGAGAGTTACAGCAAACTTTTAAAGAAAGAGTACTGCAGGTGCGTATGCCAGATACTACCGCCCAAAGGCCATATGACAATGCCCCTATTGCTGCAAGTTCTGGGGAAGGACTGATCAACGGACTTAGTTGGAAAGCCTACCAAAATTCGGCTCCTTGGTTGCCGCAATTAAATTTGTTGCCGGCTACTGCAATGGGTAAAGTTACATCCCTTGATCCAGCAGGAATAAAGTTGAATAAAGGGGAGTTGTTACTTTTTGAGGGATACATTAATATTCCTGTGAATGGAGAATATACTTTCTCCATGAAGTCCGAAACTAAAGGTTTTTTAAAAATTCATGGGGCAAGTGTTATTGATGCGGATTATGGATATGAAGCTGGCACAATAAGAGAAGGGAGCATTACCCTTAAAGCAGGTTATCACCCTATTAAGATTTACTGTGGTAGAAATTCTAAGAGTCCCAACACTCCGGAATTAAGCTGGGAAGGTCCAACTTTTTCGAGAACCAAAGTCCCTGAAAATGCATATTTCACCAAGTAAAAAAAATATAGGCAATAAATAACCTAAAACTCATTTCCTATGAAAAATAGATTGGCATTGTTCTCTCTAATGTTGTTTGCCTTTTCCATGGTAGCACAAGAGCGTCCCAATATTATTTGGCTTATGGCAGAAGACATGAGTTTGGATCTGGAATGCTATGGTATGAAAGGAGTGAAAACGCCCAACCTAAATAGAATGGCCGAGGAGGGTGTGCGATTTGATAATTGCTTTGTTACCAATCCCATCTGTTCACCAAGTCGGTCGGCGATGCTCACCGGTACACACCAGTTAAAGATCAATGCCCACAACCATCGAAGCAATCGAGATGTACCCCTTAATGAAAATTATAAACCTTTTACCTTTTGGTTACGCAAAGCGGGATATACCACTATCCTTGGCCATCACGGGGTTATGGGTAAAGGGCGTAAAATAGATGCCAATTTTAAGCACGAAGCTTTAGGGCCTTGGGACGGAAAGACCCAATTTGGAATTTTTGATAAATACGATGAGTTTGAGAAAAAGGATGAGCCATTTTTTGCCCAGATTCAGTTAGTGGCAAGCCATAGGGGCGATTGGTGGAACAAAGTTAGGGAGGAATCCAAGCACCCTGTAGACCCCAAGGAGGTGGAATTGCCCGCTTTTATGGCTGATGACCCTATAATTAGACTGGATTGGGCCAAATACCTGGATCAGATAGAATACCTGGACAACGAAGTGGGCATGATCTTTAAGGAATTGGAGGAAAAGGATATGGCGGATAACACCGTGGTTATTTTTATAGGGGATAATGGCCGTTGTAATATCCGTGGAAAGGGGTATCTACACGATCCGGGGCTGCATATTCCCTTTATTGTGTATTATCCCAAGGGGATAGAAGGAGGCCAAATCCGAAAAGATGTGGTAAGCGCGACTGATATTACCGCCACCGTATTGGATTTTGCACAGGTGAAGGTTCCAAATTATATGACCGGAAAGCCCGTGTTTGATAAGAAATTTGATAGGGACTATGTATACGCTGCAAGAGACCTTTGGGACGAAGTGGAGGAAAAGTCAAGGGCGCTTACTTCGGGCAATTGGAAATACATTAGAAATGACAGACCCGAAATTCCCTTCGATGCACATCAGGCCTACTTGGAGTTTTATCGGCCAGCAGTCCATGTTATGCGCCGGTTAAAGGAGGAAGGCAAACTAAGTGAGCACGAAAGTATTTTCTTTGAACCGCATAAACAGCCCGAAGAATTATATAATTTAGTGGAGGACCCACAGGAATTGAACAATCTTGTGGATAAGCCTGAGTATGCCAAAATATTAAAAGATCTTAGAAAAAAGACCGTGCAATACGATAAAAAAATGAAGCCGGTAAGCAATATCTATCACCCTGTACGTGCCAATGCCGTAGATTTATTGGAATGGGTTAAAAAGGATAGACCTGAACTGTACCAGCAAATGGTGGATGGTGTTGAAATAGGTTTTCAGACCCTTTCCAAGGAATATAAGGGTGTGAAATAGGCGAACGGGCGCAAGGTTTTAGGAAAGCGCAGGTTTCAACTTAGGGCCTAAAATCTACAAGCTTTTATGTAAGAGATTGCATTAAAATTTAGAACCAAATCCATAAATGGTTAATTTTGCACATGAATAACGCCAAGGTTTTAATGAATTTGAAATTCCAAGTTTTAATTTTTAGTTTAATCTTTTTTTTGGGCCTTCCAAAGTTGGAGGCGCAGACCCAAGCTCATGACACCATCAGTACTTGGGAAATGTTGGGGTATGACGGGGCAAGTGCCTTTGGAGGGTTAAAACATGCCTACTCCAGACCTTTTCATTGGGAAAAGGACGATTTTATAACCGCAGGCGCTATTATCTTGGGAACCGGGGCGCTGTATGCCTTTGATGAAGACAGCTCCGAGTGGTTTCGGAATCAGGAAGAGGACGTTCCTGGGGTATTAAAGGAGGCCGGTTATTACCTGGGAAAACCACTTTATAACTACTCCATCAACGGAGGGGTGTATTTAATTGGGCTTTTTACGAAGAATGAAAAATGGAGAAAAACAGGGGTGCTCCTAATTTCCTCGGCCACTACGGTAGGATTACTTCAATCTGTGAGTAAAACTTTTGTTGGGCGGGCCAGGCCTATAGCCAATGTGGGAAAAGGAAGCTTTAAGCCATTTAGCAATGAAGCTGCCTATCACAGCTTTCCCTCGGGGCACACTATATTGGCATTTACTACATTTTATGCAATAGGCAAGCAATTTAAAAATCCATGGGCCAAAGGTGGGTTTTACGCTTTGGGGCTTCTTTCTCCCGTTACAAGACTTTGGAGCGGTGCCCATTGGCTAACAGATGTAGCCTTGAGTGTAGCTGTAAGTGTAGTGGTGGTAGATTCAATAGATAAATACCTTAATAAGGAGCGGTATCCCGGGATTATGTCAAAGGACAAAATTAGCTGGAGACTTCAAGTTGGGCCTGGAACCATAGGCCTAAGAGGGACTTTTTAGTTTTTTAAAAAGTGAGTTCTTTTTTTAATGAAAATATAGTGTTTGTGGGTTTTGTATATTACCATTTATTTCAACACCAACTTTAATCTGCCAAGTAAATAATATGAAGTTTATAAAACAGTTTTTTTATGGCCTATCCTTATTAGTGATAGTGATTTTTAGCGTAATGTGTAAAGACGAAAAGAAAAAGGAAGTGACCCAAAAGATTGAAAAAGTGAGTATTGAAAAAAACGAATTTGGGACTACGCCAGATGGTGGGAAGGTAGACCGCTATACCCTTAAAAATAGTTCAGGAATGACGGTGGATATAATAACCTATGGTGGAATTATTACTTCCACCAAAGTTCCAAACAAAGAGGGTGTTTCGGAAGATGTGGTTTTAGGGTACGATAACCTTGGACAATACCTAGAAAGTAGCCCGTATTTTGGTGCAATTATTGGCAGATATGGAAACAGGATAGCCAAAGGAAAATTTTCTTTGGACGGAATGGAATATAGTTTGGCCGTTAATAATGGAGAAAACCATCTGCATGGAGGTATTAAGGGTTTTGATAAAGTGATCTGGAAGGCATCCGAGGAAACGGGCGAAAATTATGCAGCCTTAAAATTGGTTTATTTGAGCAAGGATATGGAAGAAGGCTATCCCGGGAGCTTGAATACCACGGTTACATACACGCTTAAGGAGGACAATTCTTTGGATATGGCCTATGAGGCAACCACAGATAAGAAAACAATAGTAAACCTTACCAATCACAGTTATTTTAATCTTTCAGGGGATTTTTCCAAAACTGTTCTTGATCAGGTCCTAAGTTTGAATGCGGATAAATATCTTCCGGTAGACAATACCTTGATCCCCACAGGGGAAATTGCTGATGTGGAAAACACTCCGTTCAATTTTAGAGAACCAACACCCATCGGAAGCAGGATCGAGGCGGACGATGATCAATTGAAGAAGGGCGGCGGTTATGATCACTGCTGGGTTTTAAACGGTCAGGACAAAGGACATCGATTGATTGGAACGGTCTATGATCCAGGAAGTGGCCGGGTTTTGGAAGTGTTCACCACTGAACCAGGGGTACAGTTTTATTCTGGTAATTTTCTGGATGGCACCCTTCCTGCCAAGCAGGGGGGAACCTATAAAAAAAGAAGTGGCTTTTGTTTGGAGACCCAGCATTATCCAGATTCACCAAATCAATTGGATTTTCCATCGGTGGTTCTAAATCCTGGAGAAAAGTATAGCTCAAAAACCACCTTTAAATTCTCTATTAAATAATCTAGTATTATAGGTTTTATACTTGGTAATGCCTTCTTCGATTTGGTTATGATAATTTGGAAAATAAAGACAAGAAAGGGGAAGTGCATAAAGGCATTCTTCCCCTTTAATAATTATTTAATAGGTCCTTCTTTTAACTATTTTGTAGGTAATTAACGCTAAGGCTACAAGTAGACAAAACACAATAGAAATGAAAGGGTTATTGTCTATAAGCTTTACGATTGGGGCTACTATTTCCATAACATATAATGATTTCTGATTATCTAACAATTAGAGCAACTATCAACGATTTTTTTACTTAGATATTTTATCTGTACAAAGGTTGCTCCAAAACTTCTTAAATAAATTGCAAAACACTCCAAAACTTTGTTAAAACTGATTGGAATGCTACTGAAATATAGTTGGTGCAACAATTCCTTGGTAATAGTATGGGCAATTAAAAAGCGCTGAGGTGTTGTCTTGTTGTGCTGTTATCGGCCTCTTTGGAAATACAAAAAAGGGGCATTTAAAACACCCTTTTTTTAATAAATTGGTACTAGGTACTAAAGATTTGCCTTTGTTACTTAAAACACAAACCTCAGGAACAGCTCATTGGTGTTCTTGGCACTGGCCAGTTCACTTCTGGTACTTACCTCATAGGCAAATCCTAGGGTAAGGCGTTTCTGGATACTCAGGTTAACCAGGCCCGCAAAGGCCGAGTCGGTCCTGTAACTTGCCCCCAGTTCAAAGTCGTTGTTAAAGGAGAGCATGGTATTGAAATCAACCGACAACGGTGCCCCGCTTACTTGACGTAGCATGGCCGAAGGTTTCAACATTAGGTTGCCGTTGTTGCCAAGGGGCAGATCATAGCCCACTGTGGCGTAAAGGTGGGGCTTGGCCACGGTGGCCGTGGCCGTACCGTTGCTGTTCTCCGCTCTGTCCGTGCTCAGTATCCTGGGCATGGCCAAAGAAAGGAACAGCGCCTCCCGTTTAAAGAGGATTCCCGCCCCTATATTGGGGTTGAAATCGGAGATCGATGTTATGCTGGGATCCGACTGAATATTATAGGTCTCCAGGCCAGCCGTATTTACGGAATAGGAATTACCGCCCGCCTTTAGCCCTAGGTACAGTTCCATTTTTTCGGACAACTGGAGTTTGTAGGAGTAGTCGATTCCAATAAAGGTCTGACTCTCCACAAAGGTCTTGTCGTTCATTACGGATACCCCAAGGCCGGTCTTTTTTCCCAGTCGGGTGCCAAAGGAGACCACTATGGTCCTTGGCGCCTCTTCCACTCCCGTCCATTGTTGGCGGAAGCTGGAAGTAATGGCCGTCTTCCCCTCTGGGGAGACATAGGCTGGATTATAGGCGTTCATATGGTAACGATAATTGGTCAATAGCCCTTCCTGTTGGGCGAACAAGCTGCCCCCCGCTATAAAAATTAGGCCTAAAATAATTTTATTTAATATCTTCATTTTATTGATTTCTTTTACTGTAAATAATAGTTTGGTTAATGTGAAGTGATATATAGCCATCCGTCCTGGTCTACTTTGCCATCACCCTCATAATCGATCTGGAAGTAATAGGAGCCTGCATCCGGAAGTTTAGCTCCAAGGTCTTTGTAATGGCCATCCCACGTATTCTGGTAGTTCTTGGCCGAGAACACCTCCTTGCCCCAACTGTTAAATACACGAACAATGTTATTGGGGTAGTTCTCTAATCCGTAGATCGTCCAGGTATCGTTTATACCGTCCCCATTGGGAGTAAAGGCTTGGGATACGTCTATACTAGAGGCCGCATCCTCATCCGCTACGTCTTCCTCTTCCTCTTCTTTTTGACTGTCCGAACATCCGTTGGCATCGGCTGTTTCCCCGGCCGGGGTATCCGAACAATTATCCTCGGTATCGGCAACTCCGTCCCCATCATCATCGGTATCGGCATTGTTGCCCGTACCATCCCCATCGGTATCGGTATCTTCGTTTTCATCCAATGGGAAAGCGTCTTCGGTATCCGGGGTACCGTCGTTGTCATCATCGGTGTCTTCCCCATCTGCAGTACCGTCACCGTCCGTATCCTTTTGGCTATCGGCACATCCGTTGGCATCCACGGCCTCGTCTTCCGGGGAATCCGGGCATTGGTCCTGGGCATCGCTTACCCCGTCAAAATCGGCATCTTTTTGACTGTCCGAGCAGCCTTCTGCATCTACGGCTTCCCCGCTAGGAGTGTTGGCACAGAGGTCTGCATCGTCCGTAATCCCATCGTTGTCATCATCGGTATCGGCATTGTCGCCCGTACCATCCCCATCGGAGTCGGTATCCTCGTTTTCATCCAATGGGAAGGCATCTTCCACATCAGGGGTGCCGTCATTATCGGTATCGGTATTCTTTTGACTATCCGAACAACCGTTACCATCCACGGTTTCCCCGGTAGGGGTATCGGGACACAAGTCCGTATCGTCCTGCACACCGTCTTGATCCGAATCTACATTACAATTAAGAGAACCGTCATCTATATTCCAGCCATAGGTGTCAATAATACTTTTGCGAGCAGTTGCTCCTTCACAATAATCGGCCTCACCCCCAAAGGTTACATCATTTTGCAGGGTCAAATCACTCCAACCAATTAAGATCTTATCGTAATTGGCGGTCGACAAATCTGAATAGTAAAACATCTGGGTCATATCGGTCACATTACTTACATCCCAATCGCTAATATTTTGATTAAAAGCAATTGCCCAGTAAAACATACTGCCCATATCTGTGGCATTGCTTACGTCCCATTCAGATATATCTTGGTTAAAAGCTTGTGCTTCGGCAAACATGCGGCCCATATCGGTCACATTACCTACATCCCAACTGCCAATATCTTGATTGAATTCAAAAGCATAATGAAACATATCGCCCATATCCGTAACACTGCTTACATCCCATTCAGATATATCCCCATTAAAAGCTGAAGCATAATAAAACATATTACCCATGTTAGTCACATTGCTTACGTCCCAAGCCCCAATGTCTTGATTAAAAGATTCAGCACTATTAAACATAGAGGTCATAACGGTTACATTGCCCACATCCCAACGGCTGATATCTTGATCAAAGGCTGTTGCAGAGCTAAACATGCTGTGCATACTGGTCACTTTACTTACGTCCCAACCGCTAATGTCTTGATCAAAAGCTGTTGCTAGGGCAAACATGGCGTGCATATTGGTCACATTCCCTACATTCCAGCCACCAATGTCCTGGTTAAAGGCAGTTGCCCACGAAAACATATTGCTCATATCGGTCACATTGCTCACATCCCAACCACTGATATCTTGATTAAAAGCAGTGGCGTTACTAAACATGTAGCTCATATCCGTTACCTCAGAAAGATCTGGCACATCAGTCGCATTGATGACCACATTGGAGCATGATGCAAAACTACCTTCCATAGATCCCCATACTTGATCTCCCCATTGCTCTACAGATAATAATTTGTCTTTATCCGAATAGGCACCAAATTTAAGGTGCGGGAAAGCGCCGCTAATTTTTACCGTATAAGTACCTTTACCAGTATAATAATAGGTATGTTCGGCATCGTCCGTATATACCTTAGTATCGGTAGTACCATCACCCCAATCCACGGTATAGGCAAAGGTGCCGTCACCCGTGGGGATGATTATTCGATTGTCAGATGAATAACCTTCATTATCCGTTTTCCAAGTGGTGATAAAAGGAGCTGGGCAATCCTCTCCACCATCTTCAAATTCCCAGCCATAGTCTTCAATTAAATCTTGCCGTGCTGTTGCCCCGGCGCAATACACACTATTACCGCCTTCGAATGTGATTCCTGTTGGTATTTGGGTTTCCCCTGCGCTTGTATCCAAAGTGTTCCAGCCTATTAGGGTGTTGTCGTAATTTTCCTGTGATAAGCCAGCTGCATCGAACATTTCTTCCATATTCGTTACATTACTAATATCCCAACTACCTAAATCTTGGTCAAAAAGGGTTGTCCCTTGTAACATTTTGGACATATTGGTCACATTGCCCACTTTCCAATCACTAATATTGCCATTAAATTTAGTGGCCATATTGAACATAGATTCCATGTTGGTTACAGCACTTACATCCCAGCCTCCAATATTCTGATTAAATTCTGATGCCCCATGAAACATATAACCCATATCGGTAACATTGCCCACCTCCCAGGAACCAATATCCTGATTGAAATTTGCTGCACCAGAGAACATACTGTTCATATTGGTGACATTAGAAACCTCCCAAGCACTTATATCCCCATTAAATTTAGTTGCCCCGGAGTACATAGCATACATATTGTTAACCATAGAAAGATCTGGCGCATCGGTGGCATTATATTCCAAATTTGAACAGTTCATAAAACTACCGTTCATACTGGCCCATTGCTGAGACCCCCATTGATCAATGGATATAATTCTGTCCTTACTGGTGGTGTCATCTACTAATCTAATTTGTGGAAAAACCCCACTAATACTTACTGTATAGGTACCCGCTGTGGCATAGGTATGTGTAGCATCGTCTGTATGAGAACTAGTTGAACCATCCCCCCAATCTACCGTATAACTATAGGTATAATCTGAATTTGTAGGGATGGTCAATGATCTATTTGTATCACTTATTTCCCAGGTGGTGATGAAGGGGCAATCCTCTCCCTCATCGGTAATAGTCCACCCATAGTCTTCATCTAATTCTTGCCATGCTGTTGCTCCAGCGCAATAGGTGCTATTGCCGCCGCTGAATTCAACATTTGTTGGTATTTTTATTTCCCCGGCGGAGGTATCCAAAGTGTTCCAACCCATTAGGGTGTCATCGTAATTGGCCGTGGATAGTTTGGCACCTTTAAACATATCGTCCATGAATAAAACACTACCTATGTCCCAACTACCAAGATTTTGATCAAATGCTGTTGCTCCTTCAAACATAGAAAACATATTCGTTACCTCCCCAACATCCCAGGAACCAACATCCCCATTGAAAGCCGTAGCACCTTGGAACATAGAGCTCATATCGGTTACATTGCTTACATCCCAACCGCCAAGATTTTGATCAAATGCTGTTGCTCCTTTAAACATACTACCCATACGCTTTACCTCACCAACATCCCAGGAGCCAATATCCCCATTGAAAGCCGAAGCACCAGAGAACATAAAGGACATGTCTTCAACACTGGAAACCTCCCAATCATTAAGGTCTTTGTTAAATGACGTGGCTTCATAGAACATTCCTATCATAACAGCAACGTTGCCCACATCCCAATTACCAATATCCCCATTGAAAGCCGTAGCACCAGAGAACATTATGAACATGTCTTCAACACCGGAAACATCCCAATCATTAAGGTCTTTGTTAAATGATGTGGCACCAGAGAACATTCCCTCCATATTGTTAACATTAGAAACATCCCAAGCACTTATATCCCCATTAAATTTAGTTGCCTCGGAGAACATATAAGCCATTTGGGTCACCAAAGAAAGATCTGGCGCATCCGTGGCATTATATTCCAAATTTTTACATCCACTAAAACTTTCATACATACGAGTCCATTGTTGGGTTCCCCACTGTTCTATAGATACTAATTTATCCCGATTAACAGGGCTTGACCCAAATTTTGGGTACGGAAAATCGCCGCTAATGGTTACCGTATAGGTATCCGCTGTGGCATAGGTGTGGCCGGCATCTTCCGTATACACCATAGTATCTGTGGATCCATCTCCCCAATCTACGGTATAGGCAAAGGTGCCATCACCTGTGGTAATCTCTATATTATCATAATCGGCTTCGGTCTTCCACTTGGTGACAAAGGCAGTTTCAGAACAATCCTTGCCCCCATCGGTAATAGACCACCCATAAGTGTTGATTAATTCTTGTCTTGCTGTTTCTCCTTCGCAATACGTACTAGTGCCGCCATCAAATGAAAAATTTCCTGGTATTTTTGTTTCCCCGGCAGCAGTATCCAAAGTACTCCACCCAATTAGGGTGTCATCGTAATTTGCCGTGGAAAGTTTGGCGCCATAAAACATACCGGTCATGTTATTAACATTGCTTATGTCCCAACCGCCAAGATTTTGATCAAAAGCTGTTGCATTATAAAACATAACATATATTGGGGATACGTTGCCCACATTCCAATTGCCGATATCCTGGTTAAAAGCCGTAGCCCCGAAGAACATGTGGTTCATAGCGGTAACATTGCCAACGTCCCAATTGCTAATATCTCCATTGAAAGCCGTAGCCCCGTGGAACATATCGCTCATATCCGTAACATTGGATACCTCCCAATCATTAAGGTCTTTGTTAAATGAAGTGGCACCATGAAACATTGCCGACATATTGGTTACATTGCCCACTTCCCAGGAACCAATATCCTGATTGAAATCCGTAGCCCCATTGAACATAGACCACATATTAGTAACATTGTCCACTTCCCAAGAACCAATATCCTGATTGAAATTTTCTGCACCAAAGAACATTCCGCCCATATTAGTAACATTAGAAACATCCCAACCACTTATATCCCCATTAATTGCAGTTACACCGTAGAACATTCTATATATATTGGTAACCAAAGAAAGATCTGGCGCATCTGTGGCATTATATTCCAAATTATTACAGTATCTAAAAGTATCTTCCATACTCTTCCATTGTTGGGTGCCCCATTGTTCCATAGATACCAATGCATCATTAGATATCAACTTAATATGTGGAAAAGTACCGGAAATAGTTACCGTATATTCCCCAGCGTCATAATAATCATGATGTGCATCACCGCTGTACACATTAGTATCACTAGAACCATCTCCCCAATCTACCGTATAGGCATAAGTGTATTCAGAGGAACTGGTACCGATTTCTATTGGTATGTCATCTTCCTCCGTTTCCAATTTGATAATAAATGCATCTTGTGCCTGTAAAAATCCGAAGCTCAATAAAGCTATAAGGAAAAGTAGGGGGTGTGTAAAATTCCTTTTCATAAATGATTTAATTGTTTGTTTTGTTATTGGTGTATGGCGCCCATAATTTAAGTAGGAAAACGCTGATGCTTTTTCTGATGGGTAAAGAACGGAGCATAAAAGAGAATGATATATATGGGACTTGGCGAATATGTGCCAACATCCGATTTGGACCCAAAAATCAACCTATAAAAGGAAAGAAAAGAAAGAGGTTTCTTACAATTCAAAACATTGTAAACAAGTAATTTAAATGCCTTTACAACCACTTGTAAAAAAGCAATACTTTGATAAAACCTTGCATTAAATATTCACCCATAAATATGTGTCCAAATCGGATTTGGATACATAAAAATGTAAATGAGCGTCAAAAATAGACAGGTTAACGGGGTTATTTTACACTCTAGACTCCGAAGGTCTTGGTGATAATTTTATTAATTGGGCAATGAGGTCTCGACTGCGCCCGACCTGATAAACCCCCACAGTAGCACGTTTGAAAAACCTTCTACAGGCATATCCCAAACACATTTATTACCAAAAAGATGAGCAAGGGCTTTTATCGACTATTAGAGCTAAATTCGGTTACGTTCAGGGTGGTAACTTTTTTAAAAGTCTTACTAAAAGAACTTCTATTGGCAAAGCCACATTGCTGTGCAAGGGCTTCCATGGTATTCCTGTCAAGGTAGCCGAGATTGATCAATGCTTTGGCGTTATCTATGCGTACTTTGTTCCTGTAGGCTGAAAAGCTATGACCATGGTGCTGGTTCAGGAAATAGGAAAAATGGTGTGGGGGAATTTCCATGGCCTTGGCGCATTGGGTAAGATCAAAATCCTTATTTAAAAACAGGCCTTCTTTTTGTAACTCTTTCAGTTTCTCATCTAAGGCGTCAACATCCAACCCAAATTTAAAATCCTCATCTTTTTTTAAAGATGGGTCTATGGCCGATTTATTTTTTTTGGTTCTTGGGTAGCCTTGTAAGATGGAGGGAAAATAAATGGGTATTATACCTATGGCAAATAGCACTACATAAAATACAAAGTTGACGGCTCGTAAAATTGGTCCGGTAGAACCTAAGAAATTAACCTTCAACAATTTTTCAAATGCGAACATTGTCGCCAATAAGGACATTATTAGAAATAAGACAAATAAAGAAATCGTCCAGAAAATTAATTTTCTATCTTTCTCTTTATACAAGTTTCGAATAAAATTAATCATTAAAGGCAATAAGCTGAGCAGTGACAAAAATTGCCATAAAAAACGCATGGCATAATGTTGGTTTATATTAAAAATTCCATACTGGACAGCAAGTCTTTCCCCTGGTTTTAAATTCGCATTATTAATGATGGTGTCATATACCTCCTGCGGCTTGGAATAAACATTCAACACATCAATAAAACCAATGATAAAGGGGGCAAATAAAATTAGATACCTCCAACGCCAAACAAAATCATCTTTGATAAGACTTACAAAATAAAAAAATATAGGTACGGCTATTAAATTATAAATGGGCAAGGGCCAAACATAAAACCAACGGAACTTTAAAAGTAGTCCGGATTCAATAATGTAGGTTTGAAATGTATAAATAGAGAATATGATATAAAATGCCCCTAAGAAGAAAGCGGAATTTCTATTAACGGATTTTCTGGTAAAAAATGAAATTGCCAATACCAACCCGAAAACAGCTAAGATTAAGAAAAAATTTTGCAAAATGTAAGGTATTACTTGTGTATTACAGTATTGGGCAAATTTAATTCTTTAAACCAAAAATAGACAATAAGTAGAATAGAATTAAGGATAAAAAACAATTTAATACCAATGGATTCTTTATAATTCGGTTTCTAATGGAACCCTGTATTTATCTCCAATTCCGTTATAAACCTTCCTTAAATTTGCTTTGACCCCAAAAAAACATACCAAATCAATCTATGTGTTGGCCACTTCTATCAATTTTGTGCCAACGGGCAATAGCCTTCTTCCAATTTTTGGGCATCTGTTAAAACTAAATTGAAGCGGCTAAAGATGTTATTGGAAATGTTGGATAAAACTAATTCAGCCCTTAATGACCAGTTATTTTTGGTTTTTAAAAGAAGGGGAGTAAAAACTAATTGTCTCCAGATCTTTGTCTATGGACCAGTTTTTAGTTTTAGGGGCTTTACCCTAGGGTTGTTGGAATACCTGAATAGGGATTACTAATTGAGCAACCTATTTCCTTTGTCCTTTTTCATGACTTTGGAAACCAATTTAAATAGGCGCGATTTAAGTTCCCTGTATTGAACAGAGTACCTCGCCATTTCAGAATTCAATTCCCAATGGGTTTCCGTATATGCTTTTTCCATTTTCAACTGATCTATTTGATCCAGCATTATTTCCAATTGGTTCTCATGGGCTTGGACTTTTTTCATCAGTACGATTACCTCTTTTTCCGCAGTGGCGATGGCTCCTATGATTTCCTTACTTTCGTTGAACACGGCCGTATCCGTCAACTGTAAGGTGTAAGATTTTACCAAATTATTTAAGAACAGTTGTTCATCCCTAATAAATTTTAATTCCGACATCCATTTTAGACTAGCCTCGTGCATTTCGTTGGGGTCCAGCCATTCAATCATTCTCTTTTTATTAATTGCAGCGCTCATAATGTTGTGTTTTAGATTAAATACATGACTCTTTAGGTTTTGATGTTCCCAATATTTGCCAGCTTAATTTGTGATGCCAAAAGCTGGGAATGGCAAAAATGGTCGGTAGTTGCAAATTTTTATATCTGCAACCTTAAAGTTAGGAAATTGAAAAGCGCAGCTAAATGATATTCGTCATTTTTAGGGATTGATCTAAACTTTTTTCTTACTTGTCAATGGACTTCCTTATTACCCGTGTCTTGGAAAGGTTTTGACTGTTATTTTTGTTGGTGGTGCACAAGAAGAGAATAAAATATCCTTAACTTTTATATTCTCTTTCTAATCAAGAACTGTGGTTAATTAGTGGAAAATCAATAAATTAGATAGATTTTGAGCAGTATTAACAAATTCTTACCGTTTCATATTTTACGGCATTGGGTAAGTATTTTTAATTTTGACGTACAAATGATAAGAAATCCCAAGTAATAAGTAATGGGTGTTATTTGGAATACTTAAATCAAATATAGGATGAAATACCTTTCAAGATTTAAATTTCTCCCCTTTTACGCTATTTCCTTACTTCCGATGTGGGCTCTTTATAGGGTTTCGGATTTTATGTATTTTTTGGTATATCACGTTGTGGGCTACCGAAAAAAGGTTGTATTCAATAACTTAAGGAATTCTTTTCCCTCTAAGAATGATGATGAAATAAAACAAATAGCCAAAGATTTTTACAGGCATTTCTGCGATATTGTTTTGGAATCCTTTAAAAGGTTGACAATAGGGGAGAAGGCTATAAAAAAACGTTTGCTCATTAAGAACCCGGAGTTGATCCAGCAATATGTGAATGAGGATAGAAGTATTCTCATGTATACAGGTCATCAGGGCAATTGGGAATGGTTGGTTTTTTTGCCATTGATGTTTCCCTATAGT
The DNA here is from genome assembly GCF_023016025.1 of Arenibacter sp. S6351L. Lineage (NCBI taxonomy): Bacteria > Pseudomonadati > Bacteroidota > Flavobacteriia > Flavobacteriales > Flavobacteriaceae > Arenibacter > Arenibacter sp. S6351L. The sequence goes on from NZ_JALKBB010000005.1 coordinate 95,442, forward strand.
TCAAATACGTTTTACAAACCTATCAAAAACAAATATTTTGAGGAGTTGTTCAAAAATATGCGGGAAAGGTTTGGTGTAAATTGTGTGGAATCGGACAAGGGATTTAGGACCATTATTGATAATCATCAAAGGAAGGTACTTACCTTAAATTGTATGATCGGCGATCAAAGTCCAACCAAAAAGAGTTCCAAATACTGGTATAATTTTTTAAATCAGGAGACTGCCTTTTTTGTTGGTGCCGATAAAATTGCCAAAAAAACAGATCAGGTAGTTCTTTTTCCGTTCTTCAAAAAACTAAAAAGGGGTTATTATGAATTGGAATTTCGAATTATAGAGGATCACCCACAAATAAGAAACAATTTTGAAATTTTGGAGAAATACGCCCAACAATTGGAACAGGCCATTGTTAGTGCACCCGAGTTGTGGTTGTGGAGCCATAGACGATGGAAGTTAAAAAGGGAGGACTTTCCGGTTGTAGATAAATTGGAATATGTTACTAAATAAAGAAGGTGTACAGCCCTTGGATAGACCTCCTAATTACAAATTGAAGTTTTATTAAAAAATTATTGTTATTCGTACATATCATCTAAATCGGCATGGTGCAGCTCTACAAAAAAATCTGCAATACCGTCTGTCACTGCCCTAAAGTAGTTTGCTCCATTTTCCGGGCTGGCCATTTTAGGATTTCCTACACCAGTATCCTTTGTTACCGCAGTCCATTTACGTTGAGCGGAAACCCAACCCTCTTTTAATCCATTTATTTTGAAAGTTTTGGCGTTTCCATCTCCAGCTTGGTCCAAAGGCAATACCAAATCTGGGGTTAAGTGCATTACTACGGCTGTTTCCAATTCCCCGGCATGATCGCCTGGTTCGGTAAAAAATTGGGACCCATCTTTTACCTGCCACCAATTTAGGGAGCAAACAAAGACAGTGGGATATATTATGCTCAGTTCTCTAATAATCTGCTTGAAATTATTGCCTCCGTGTCCGTTTACGATAACTAATTTGTGAATACTATTGGCTTCCAGGACCTGAACCAAATCTTTTAATACTGCCATTTGAGTACTTGGATTCATGTTTATACACAGATCAACATCCATTTGTCCAGTATTGACCCCAAAAGGAATATTGGGCAGGACTATTACCTTCGCCTCTTTGGACCAGGCCTTTTTAGCAGCTTCAATGGCAGCATTTTCCGCTAAGATATTATCAGTTCCATAGGGTAAATGGTAGTTGTGGGCCTCAGTAGCACCCCATGGCAATATGGCCACAGTATATTCCTCTGTCTTTACATTTTTCCAATTGGTTTCGGCAAGTACGTAGGGTCTTGGATCAGACTTCATAATAAGGTTACTAAAGGTTTGATGAGTATTTTAACATTGAACTTATAGCTTTATTTTCCGGAATATAATTTTGGAAAGAACTTGCCTTCCATTTTATTGCCTTTGGGTACTCTGGGAACTCCTGCCAAAAGTTCATCGTCCGTATTGCTAACCGTGCCATCGGCAAACACATTAAGTACGAACGCCCGCCTACTTCTTTCCGACTTGTTTTCATAGGAGCCGTGTACCATAAGTGGATGATGAAATGTTGCATAGCCTTTTTTTAATTCGATGGGGGTGGGCTTAAATTGCTCTTTTTGTTCCGGACTAAGATATTTCATTAGCCCGTCCATATCACCTGCCAATGAAGGCGCATCCAAAAGACCCCATTTATGGCTTTTGGGGATATAGTGAAGGCAGCCATTTTCTGTGGTGGCATCATCCAATCCCGTCCAGCAGGTAAGGTGTTGCATGGCTATTGTCCTGGTCCAATAGGAGTAGTCTTGGTGCCAAGCTACTACACCACCGTGAAGAGCAGGTTTACAGAATAATTGGTCGTGCCAAAACCTAACTGATTTGTTTTCCAATAATTGATGTGCGGCCATAGTAAAAGCTGGATTCCACAATACATCATGAAACCCGGGGGTTATCCGCCAATGTCCTAGGGAATGGAATAAAACTGAGTTTGGGTCTTGGGATTCGTTACTGTGAAATTCATAGAACAAATCATGTGCAGGATGATCTGGATCCATTATTTCTGCCAATTCCCGGTTTAACAAATCTACCTGCCATTCTTCCAAAAGTTTTATGCCGGAAACATAGCCGAATTCGTGAAAGTGGGCCAGCTGTTCATCGGATAATTTGTATTGTTCCCATTCCTCAGCTGTTTTGGGCTGTTGAAACATATCCGAGACAGGACTATGCCTATCTGCTAAATCTTTTATTGCTGACATAAATACGGATTTTAAATGTTATTTATTCGGTTTTTTGTATGTGTCTTTTCCATCGGTCAACCAATTCAATGAAAAGCTTACAAAGGCATTTTCGGTATGGTCGTCCTTTTCAAAAAACAGACCAATATCGCCATTGTCCATAATGGTCATAGAGGAATAGGCGGAATCACCCTCATAAATCGTTTTACCCTCGGACCAGGTTTTGCCCTCGTCATAACTTATTCTAACAGTCATGTTAACACGATCTTTATCACTTTTGGCATTGGAGAACAACAATCTATTTTTGTTATAACCATCTGCCTTGGCAGTAAAGCGAATAATACTGGCGTTGCATCCGGGATCGATTAAAAAAGGTTCCTCAATTGTTTTCCAGGATTTGCCTTCGTCCTGGGACCTGTGGATATGGCGAATACCAGTGTTGTTTGACCTTGAATTTACCATCCAGCTGCCATCAGCAAGTTCCACTATTTTGGATTCATCTGCAGGGAAAAGTGCGGTATCTCTAAAAAACCAAGTTTTACCATGGTCATTACTGCCAAAAACACGTAGCCCGTTATTTAGATTTACCATGCAGTGGAGAAGGGCACCAGATCTGGTCTGTATGCCACGACCGGAGGTGATAAACTTAAAATCGTTGTGCCATTCCTCTTTCGTAATTTGAGGGGTAATATCTTCCGGCTGGCTCCAGGTCTTTCCGTTGTCCTTACTCTTTATAACATGTAAGTAATATACGTCTTTCTCATTGTTCAAATCCATAAAATTGTAAAACAGAAATATTTCCTTGGTGATATTGTCCACGATCATAGAGGGGTCGGAAGCTGATTTTCCTGGTGGGAAATCTACTATTTTTTCTATTTCCGACCAGGTTTTACCGTTATCGGAACTTCTTCGAATCACAATATTGATATCCTTGCTCCATTTTAAATCGCCACAGGATGGTACCCGTTCATCAATGGCCGCAATAAGGTCGCCGTTGGCAGCGGTGGCCAAGGCAGGAATACGGTAGCAAGAGACATTGGGGTTATTGGAGGAGTTAAATAAATCCAGGTAATTTAATACTCCGTCTGCAATTTGGAAGTTTTTGTTCTGCCCAAATAAAGTGGTGACCATAAGGAGGTAAATAATAGTGAATGTTTTTTTCAAGAGTAGCATCACTTTTTTTTATGCAATTTTAAATAGATTAATAATTCATTATTTAAAGATATTTTTAAAATATCACATTTACTAATTAGGTTATTGCATATTCGTTTTTACATGTTCTTTGTGCAGATAAACATTTCTTCATTGAGACCGAAAATAATGGAATATTTTAAAAATCAGTTTTCCCACAACCATTTTTGCCGCTTTTACAACAAAAATGTGGTCTGGTCTAAGGAAGACCCTAGATTTATACCGACCAATAAAAACTAACATTTATGAAAACGGTACTTATAACCTTTGTTTTTGCACTTCTAGGGACGGGCTTGTATGCCCAAAAAGGGATGAAAATAGGAATTCATGGAGGGTTGCCCCTGGATGAATTCCAAGATCAGCTTAGTCTAGTTGCCGGAGTGGATCTTGGATATAGATGGGGTTTAAGTGAAATTATAGACCTTGGGGTTATGGTAGGTTTCGTAAATGGATTTCCGGAAAAATATGATAGGGACCTTTTTGCCGAGGATTTGCCCAACATTCAATTTATGCCACTCACCGCATCTATTAGATTTTGGACATCAAATTCATTCTCCATTGGTGGTGATGTTGGTCAGGCTATAGGAATAAACGACGGCAATGACGGCGGATTGTACTATAGGCCAACAATAGCTTATTTAATGGGGGCCCAGACAGAAGTCAATATTTCTTATACTGGTATAGCGTTGGATGGTGCTACTTGGTCCACCATTACCCTTGGAGTGCTCTATACTTTCGATTTTTAATGGCTTATCTTTAAACAGGCTCAAAAGGAGTATATATTCTTTTAGAAAACTTGGCGGTTAGCCTTAAGGTCATTTTTTGGCCTATATACTGTATGGAATTATTTCTCTATTGCTCGAGCAAAATTTCCTTGGGCCACTTTACACCTCATCATTATTGCTAAGTAAGGGTGCTACAATGTTAAGTTAGGGTTACCGTAACAGAAAAGTGAATACCAGTTACCTTATATAAATTGCAGCCAATCTGTTTCCTTAGTAAACATCACTGTAAATACTGTAGAATGAACTAAATACTGGTAAAAATTCAAAATGTTTGCCTTCTACTACAGTATAAATTCAGACTTGCCTATACCTATATATGTTGCTCGTTTAAAATGTTTGTACAACAATACCAGGCCGTTGTTATTAAAACGTAAAGCCAAGGTAAAATCATAAAAACGCCTCATTTTCGTACTTGCATTTATATAGTTTTGCCGTGAATAACCAAACATTGATTATACGGCAGCGTAATTAACGGTCTTTGACAATGGACTCTTGTGATTTTTTACTAGGCATTAAGGGATATATGTCCGTAAGAAATTTCTGCCCAACCAAAGCAATGCAAACCTTTGCATAGTTTTTAAAGTCCTTAAAATTCCGATATCGTTAAATTAGTGTTAAATTGGTTATGACAAAACTAATTTAAACCATAAAAATATGAAGAAACTGAAATTTTTGATGTTTGTCTTTGTGATAGGCACATCTATGACATCATGGGCACAGACCACTATTACCGGTACGGTGTCCGATGAACAGAATGTTCCCTTGCCAGGTGCAACAGTGCTGGAAAAAGGAACTAAGAATGGAACTACGACCGATTTTGATGGGAATTTTACCATTCAAGTATCGGATGAAAGCGCAATTCTCGCGGTGTCTTTTTTAGGGTATGCAACCTCAGAAATACCGCTAAATGGTCAAAGCAATGTAAGCATATCGTTACAGGAAGACTCCTCATTATTGGACGAGGTGGTCGTAGTTGGCTATGGAACTCAAAAAATTAAGGACGTAACAGGTGCGGTTAAAAGGGTTACCAGTGAAGACTTCAATAAAGGAGTTGTAAACAATGCAGGTCAACTTATACAGGGTAAGGCTGCGGGTGTAAATGTCACCTCTTCAAGTGGTGAGCCTGGTAGTGGACAACGCATAGTAATTCGTGGACAAGGGACTATCCGTTCAGGGTCAGGGCCATTATTTGTTTTGGATGGTTTTCCTCTTGGCTTGGCAGGTACGGGTTCAAGTGAAAGTCCTTTGAATTTTATAAATCCAGACGACATAGAATCCATTGATGTGCTAAAAGATGCATCGGCAACGGCAATCTATGGTTCAAGAGGTGCTAATGGAGTGGTTATTATTACGACTAAAAGCGGAAAGGCCGGTGTTTCAAAAATATCACTTTCTACCGATGTAGGTGTTTCTACACTGGCACGTAAATTGGATGTATTCAGTGCTGATGAATTTCGAAGGGAAGTGGCAGCAATTCCTGGGAGTGAACTGATAGATGGAGGAGGTTCTACCGATTGGCAAGAAGAACTGACCCGGGCCGCAATTACGCAAAATTACAATCTGGTTTTATCCGGGGGTACCGATAAATTAAATTATTACGCTTCATTAGGGCTACAGGATCAGGAAGGTATTGTTTATAATTCCGACCTAAAAAGAACAAGTGCTAGGATTAACGTAACCCAAAAATTATTGGATAATCGATTAAGAATTGATTATAATTTAAATACGACGCTTACCGATCAATCCAGAAATAATAATTTGGGGTATTCTACCAACCCTACATTTAACGCATATACAGCGGATGGAGAAATTAACAATCCTCTTAATTGGAACAATCCTTTATTGTCCAATAAGTATAATGGGGATTTTTCCGAATCTAGAAGAATATTGATTAACATAGCACCTTCTTTCGAAATTTTGGATGGTCTGGTATACAAACTAAATTATGGCTATGAAAATAGATCGTCAGATAGGGATCAGCAAACTATCGCCAATAGTGATAGAAATGATTTAGGTTTTTTAAGACAGTCCTTTGGAAAATATGAAAATAACCTTATTGAAAACTACTTGACATATACTTTTGATGTAGGAGAACACAATCTAAGTATTTTAGGGGGTCACTCCTATCAAAAGACATTTGCAAGAAATAGTAGTTGGTCCATTGACGAATTTCCATCAGATACTGGTATAGACCCTCGTAATAACCCAGGACTGGGAGGGGATACCAATATAACTGACCATAGACCTACTGGAAGTACCTATGAAGACGAATTACAGTCATATTTTGGCAGGGCCAATTGGAGTTTTATGGATAGGTATCTATTTACCGCAACGGTAAGAGCTGATGGTTCCTCAAAATTTGGTAAAAACAACAAATATGGAGTGTTCTCGTCCTTTGCAGGATCTTGGAGAATTATTGAAGAAGATTTTATGGAGGGTTCCATCTTTAGCGATTTAAAATTAAGAGCGGGATGGGGGCAAACTGGAAATCAGGAAATTCCAGGGAAAATTACAAAAGCCTCCTTTAGAGTTAGTAACTCTAGTAATGTAAGTTATCCAATAGATCAAAATGGTGCTTATCCAGTGGGATCTGAATATACCCGATTTGCCAACCCGGACATTCAATGGGAGGTTTCAACCCAATCCAATGTGGGTGTTGATTTCGGATTATTTGATGGTAGTTTAACAGGTACTGTAGATTATTTCCATAAAGTGTCGGACAATATATTATTGGAGGTTGTTCCAGTAGACCCTATTGTTCCGGCACCAACGTATTGGACCAATGTTCCCGACATGACCATTACCAACAAAGGACTTGAAGTTGCACTTGATTATTCAAAACGTAATCCTGATGGTTTGTCTTACGGATTTGGAGGAAATGCCACTTTTATTGATAATTTAGTGGAGGATTCTCCCTTTACTATTGTAACTACCGGATCCGCATCTGGCCAAGGCCTTACGGATGCTACCATTAATGGATTTGTAAGCGGAGAGGCCATTGGCGCTTTTTATATGCAAACATTTACTGGAATTGGCCCGGACGGACTTTCAGAGTTTGCTGACACTGATGGGGATGGTGAGATAACCGAAAAGGATCGAACTATTGTTGGAAGTGCTTTACCGGACATGACCTATAATTTTTATGCAAATTTCAAGTATAAAGGGTTCGATTTCAATGTGAATTTTAATGGAGTATCCGGAAATGAAATTTATGACCATACGGCTATGGGAAGTTTCTATAAAACCTTATTGAGCAAATCCAATAATACTACGGCTGCTGCGATTGAATATCCAGAAGAAAGTATTATTAATTCAGCTGCCGTTTCCACACGATATTTAAAGGACGGTTCTTATTTAAGATTGAATAATATGACCTTTGGATATTCGTTCGACACTAAATCCATGTCGTGGGCCTCAAACTGGCTTCAAGAATTTAGGTTAAGCTTTACGGGCCAAAATCTATTTGTAATTACAGATTACGATGGGTATGACCCTGAGGTGAATACTGATAGTTCAACCAACGGAATTCAATCCTTTGGTATAGATAAGTTCGCCTATCCAAAGGCAAGAACATTTGTTTTTGGTGTGAATGTATCCTTTTAATAAAAAATATAATTAGATATGAAAAACAAGATAAAATTAGCACTGTTGTTCGTCAGCATGTTATTGAATTGGAATTGTACGGATCTTGAAGAGAATGTTTTGGACGAATCTTTGAATCCTAGTACAGAAGGTATTGATGAAGCTGTAGCAGCTATAGCTCCTGTGTATGCAAATGCAAATAATGACATTTATAGGCACACCATATATTTTGCCATGCAGGAAATCTCTACGGATGAGGCCATATTGCCTTATAGAGGTGGTACGGACTGGGGCGATGGAGGAAAATTTTCGGATTTATACCGTCATGCAATGACTCCGGGAAATGCCATTATGAAAGACGTTTGGAACGGGGTTACCAAACATATAGCCAGATCCGTAAGTGCTATTAATGCCTTGGAGCCATTGACTGAAACAAATCCTCAAGCGGTGGTTTATTTGGCAGAAGCCAAGGCTATGAGGGCTTGGTTCAACCATATTTTATTGGACGCATTTGGTTTAGTATTCGTAAAGGATAATATTGATGATCAATCGGTAATACTAAGAGGTAGTGAGGCGGTCGACTATTTAATAAGTGAACTGAAGGCTGCTGAACCCGACCTGTCAACTACTACGGCAGTAGGGCCAGGTAGAATGACAAAGACAGGTGTTCAGGCTTTATTGGCAAGGATTTATTTAAATGCTGCAGTTTATAGGGATCCTTATGGAACACCTAATTTCAGTCCTGCAGATATGGATGCGGTAATCCAATATACCAACCAGGTAATTAATTCTGGTGAGCATGCACTTTCTGCAGAATATTTTGAAATATTCGATGATGAAAACCATACCAATACGGAATTAATCTTTGCTTTAGATCAACGTCCAGATTTGGATGGTCATAATCGTATGGCTTATTTCTCCATGTCAGGTGACTTTTACCCTCTTCCAGAATTTCCTAGTGCTAACGGAACGGATGCCGCGGCAATTACTCCAGATTTTTATCAAACTTGGGTAGATGCTTATGGCGATGTAGATCCAGCTGAGGCCGATCCCAGATTTCATAAAGATAATCTGATCAATGAACCGGGTTGTGTGAGTGCTGCGGATTTTGAAGTGGATAGGGGAATTTATAGAGGCCTTTTGTATGGTTTGCAACACGATCAAGGTGGAGATCCCTTTGAGCGATGCGATGGTGACAATTATGTAGTGGACTTGGTTGTAAACCGTAGGTCCGAGGTGGGTGATCCAGTTTTTCATTCATTGGAGATCGATTTTACTACCAATAGTTCACATAGTAATGGTTATAGGGTGTTGAAGTATGAATTTAGTAAAACTTCCGATTCCGGTAGAAACAAAGGTCAAGCCGATCTTGTGGTTCTGCGCTTGGCCGATATGTACCTGATGCGTGCAGAAGCAATGTTAAGAAAGGGCGATGCCGGTGCGGCACTTGCTGATGTTAATTTAGTTAGAGCATCTAGAACCGCTAGGCATATTGCACCGGCACTGGATGCCATGGATCTTGATTTATTGTATCGTGAGCGTGGTTTTGAATTTTATTGGGAATTTCAAAGACGTACGGATATGATTCGTTTTGGAAAGTATGAGGACTCTTATACCGAAAAAACAAATTCCGATCCACAGAAACGTCTTATGCCAATTCCTCAAAGTGCAGTGGATGGTGCATCCATACTTGATGGATATTTGGTTCAAAATGCTGGATATTAGATAGATAAATAAGTATTAACTTGTGATAAGGGTGGGCAATTTTTTGCCCACCCTTATTGCTTGTAGGGTTATTTAGGATATCAAGATAATTCTGAAGATATTCTATTTAGAGATGCTTCATTTTATATTGATTTATTATTTTTCATGGGCTTAACTTAGGACGTTCATTTAGAAATTTTGTTGTAATTTGGTTACAATGTGCAATTCGTTAATTTGGGACTATAATTGGTTAGATAGCAATTTTTGGTTTTATAAGGTTGACAATTTGTAATAAATGGGCATATGAAAAGGATAGTTAGAATTGGAAATAACAATTTATTATGAAGAAGGGCCGTGTTACCATTAAAGACATCGCGCGCGAGCTGAACATAGCTCCATCAACAGTGTCCAGGGCCTTGAACGATCATCCGGCTTTAAAAAAAGAAACCAAGGACGCTGTAAAGGCACTGGCGGAAGCATTGGATTATCAGCCCAATCTTTTGGCATTGAACCTGCTGCAAAAAAAATCCAATACCATTGGGGTGATAGTGCCAGAAATTACCGGCCACTTTTTTTCCGCAATAATTACCGGGATTCAGGACGTAATTGTTGATTCGGAATACAATATCATGATTTGCCTGTCCAACGAATCCTATGAGGAGGAGCTGACCATTGTAAAGCGCTTATCAAAAATCCAGATAGATGGGGTCTTGGTGGCGCCCTCATCCGAGACCAAGAATTTTGATCATTTCCGCAGGCTTCAAAAAAGCGGTATTCCCGTGGTGGTTTTTGATAGGGACTGTCCAGGTTTGGAAGCCGATAAAGTATTGGTAAATGATTATTTTGGGGCATTCCAGGCTGTGGAGTACCTCATTGGCACGGGTTGTAAGAACATAGCGCACCTAGGAGGTCCTTTAAATCTTAGTACTACAGAACAAAGGCTTCAGGGCTATTTGGATGCTCTTGACAAAAATAAGGTTCCCATAAATAGTGATTTTATTGTACATGTTCCGGGGTTTTCCCATAAAGACGCTGTAAAGGCCACAAAAAAATTATTGGAATTGAAAGATCGGCCGGACGCCATATTCGCCTACAATGATAAAATTGCCATTTCGGCCATGCACATCGCCAAAAAAATGGGTTTGAAAATACCCGATGAGGTCTCCGTCATAGGGTTCGATGATGAGCCTCATTCGTCTTTTATTACGCCCTCTTTGTCTACCGTTTGGCAGCCGGTTTATAGTATGGGAATGCTCTCTGCCAGAATTTTGTTAAGTCATTTGAACAACAAGAATTCCATACTCGAGTTTCGAAAAGAAGTCTTTAAACCAGAACTCGTTATAAGGGCATCTTCCAAAGTAAATTAAGTGATACTCCCTTAGTCGAATATTTCTTTAATTGTGCAAACCTTTGCATTGACTTTTAATATGATATTCTTCGAAACATCAATTATTTATTGTTATTTGTATAAAATATTAAGGCTATAAATAATTATATCTAAATTTTGCATGCAAATTTCGCCCAAAAGTTTATTTGAACACTGTTATGGTAAATATGCCATTGCAGCCGTCAATGTTTTTACCATGGAACAGGTTCACGGACTTTTTAGCTCCGGGGAAAAGGCCAATGCACCATTTATGGTGCAAATTACACCGGCAGCACGGAATTACGCCCATCCTGAAATGCTTATGGCCATGATTACCGCGGCCTCCAAAATATATCCCAAAGTGGTCTATTCCGTTCATATGGACCATGGGAACGAGGAACATGCTTTTAATGCGATACAATCCAATGATTATGACTCTATAATGATCGATGCTTCCCATGATAGTTTTAATGGGAATGTAAAAAGGACAAGAGCGGTGGTGGAGGAGGCCCATAAAAAAAACATTGTTGTTGAGGCGGAACTGGGAGTACTGAGTGGGGTGGAAGATGATCTATCCGTGGACGAAAAACACGCAAAATATACCCAGCCGTCAGAAGTTCAGGAATTTGTAGAATTAACAGGGTGTGATAGTTTGGCGGTGGCAGTGGGCACCAGTCATGGAGCTTATAAGTTTTCTGGTGGAGACGGTATTCAGTTTAAAATATTGGAAGAGATTCAAAGAAGATTGCCCAAATTCCCTATAGTGCTGCACGGCGGCTCTGCCGTTAATTTAGAGGAAATAGACCGGATAAACAAGGCTGGAGGGCATTTGAATGAAGGTGCCTCCGGGGTTTCGCCGGAAGAGATTGTCAAATCCATTGCCTATGGAGTTTGTAAAATCAATATCGCCACAGATACCAGACTATTGTGGACTAGGGTGCATAGAGAGTTTTTTAGGGATACTCCAGAGCTGTTCGACCCCGTAATTCCAGGGAAGACCTATATGGCGGAGTACGAAAAATTTATGCTGGAAAAGTTCGATCTCTTGGGCGCCACTGGGAAAGTAAGCGACATGAAATTTTAAAATTAAAAATTATGGAACATAAGTCACATTTGCAGATAAAACCAAAATCCAAAACAGGGGTATACCATCAAATTACACCGGCATCTGCCAACTGGGAATATCTCAATTTTGAGGCAAGGTTAATGAACAAGGGGGAAACTTGGCAACACGATACCAAGGATAATGAAATGGTCATAGTGCTGTTAAGCGGCAATTTTAAGGTGGAAAGCGATAAGGGAAACTGGGAAACAAAAAATGGCAGAAAGGATGTTTTTAGCGGGGTGGCCCATACCCTTTACCTCTCACGCAATAGCAAATTCACTTTAACGGCAATGAGTGATACCTTGGATATTGGATATGGTTGGTGCAAGGTAGATGAAGATTTTCCTGCAAAATTTGTAACTCCAGAGGATACGCCCGTGGTTATTTTTGGTGGTGACAATGCTACCCGACAGTTCAATGATCTGGTGCCACCAGGTTTTGGTTGTAGCAAAATAGTGGTGCGTGAGGTATATACCCCTTCAGGCAATTGGAGTTCCTTTCCGGCCCATAAACATGATGAGCGCATAGTAGATGCAGACGGTACGGTTTTGGAGCCAATACAGGAGGAAACGTATTTCTATAAATTTCAAAAACCGGAGGCATATGCCATACAGCAGGTCTATACCAAGGATAGATCCCTGGACGAGATAGTAAGACCTAGACATAATGATGTGGTGATGATACCCAAGGGTTTTCATCCCGTAGTAGCGGAACACGGATTTCATTGCTACTACCTTAATTTCTTGGCCGGCACGGACCAATGCTTGGCCAATACCACAGACCCGGACCATGAATGGATCTATGATTCCTGGACATCAAAAGATAAACGATTGCCCTTGGTAACGGCGGAAATGAATAAACAATAATTTAAAATGAGCGATAAAAAGTTTGATGTAATCACGTTTGGAAGATCTAGTATTGATCTTTATTCACAGAATATTGGTTCGCCATTTAATGATATTAAAGGGTTTGATGCCTTTGTGGGAGGATCTCCGCTCAATATAGCTGTGGGATGTGCAAGATTGGGTGTAAATGCCAGTCTTTTGACAGCGGTAGGCAATGACAAGGTTGGTGAGTTTATCCTAAATTTCTTGAATGGGGAGGGGGTAAACACACATTGTATTCCCGTAAAAAATGGGACTAGGAGTAGTGCGGTTGTCCTTGGAATAGAACCTCCGGATAAATTTCCCTTGGTGTATTACAGGGATAATGCGGCCGATAGTCAGGTGGATATCGATGACGTGGACAAAGCCAATATTCCTGACTACAAAATATTGTTGATCAACGGTACTGCTCTAAATGTAGAACCTACTAGGAGTGCTACTTTTTATGCCACTGAAATCGCCAACAGAAATGATGTCGACGTAGTTCTCGATCTGGATTTTAGAGCGGACCAATGGCACGATTACAGGGCTTTTGGCTTAACCGTTAGAGCTATTTTGCCCAGGGTTAAAATGGCCATTGGCACGGAAGAGGAGATTCTTGCCGCCACCCTGATCAATTCCTCACAGGTGACCATTAAGGAACAACAGATTTCCGCTCCGGAAATCAAAGGGGATATAGATGTATCTATTAAGCAATTGCTATCCTCTGGCATAGAGACATTGATCGTGAAGCGAGGGGAGAAGGGCGCCAGCATATACCAAAAGGATGGTTCCAGGGAAGATGTTCCCGGGTTTCCCGTTGAGGTTTTGAATGTGCTGGGTGCAGGTGATGCCTTTGCCAGCGGATTCCTATACGGAATACTTCAAGGGTGGGATTTGAAAAAGGCATGCCGAATGGGTAATGCCAGTGGTGCGCAAGTGGTGACTAAAAAGGGTTGTGCCAACTTTATGCCAACCTTGGAAGAATCCATGGACTTTATAAAGCAGAAGGGCGGATTTTAATTTTATAAGCGATGAAATGCCCATTAACGGCTTTATCAAGCCAACCGATATGTTCTCAGGGCATTCCTTCTGACCTATTAAAACAAATAAAGAAGAACAGATGAAAACAAAAAGACTTACGGTGGCCCAGGCCACAATTGAATATCTTAAGAACCAATATGTAGAGCGCGATGGCGTTCAGAATAAATTTTTTGCCGGTTGTTTGGGAATTTTGGGGCATGGAAATGTAGCGGGAATAGGACAGGCATTGCATCAAAATCTCGACTTCCCATTTTACGTGGCTAGGAATGAACAGGGAATGGTGCATACGGCAGCGGCATTTGCACGAGTAAAGAATAGGTTGCAAACCTTCGTCTGTACTTCGTCCATTGGTCCGGGAGCTACCAATATGCTCACCGGTGCTGCAGCGGCCACCATTAATAGGATACCGGTCCTTTTGATTCCTGGGGATATATTTGCTACCAGACAGGTTGCCCCGGTATTGCAGCAATTGGAATCTAACGTAACCCAGGATATATCGGTCAATGATTGCTTTAAGCCCGTTTCCAAATATTGGGATAGGATCAATAGACCGGAACAACTTATCACCTCCTTGCCAGAGGTTATGCGGGTACTCACCTCTCAGGCCGAAACAGGAACGGTTACCTTGTGCATTCCACAAGATGTTCAGGCGGAAGCCTTCGATTTTCCAGTAGAGATGTTTCAGAAGCGTGTTTGGAATATAGGGAGAACTATGCCAGATCAAACGCTATTGGCAAGGGCAATTGAGCAAATCAAAAAAAGTAAAAGACCAATGATCATTGCGGGTGGTGGTGCTATTTATAGCGATGCAACGGCAATATTAAAAAAATTGGTCAATAGAACGGGGATACCCGTGGCCGAAACCTTTGCGGGGAAGGGATCGTTGGATTATAACGAACCGCAGAACCTTGGAGCGGCTGGGGTAACAGGAACACCTGGGGCCATTGAGATAGCCAAGGAGGCCGACCTGGTCATAGGGGTAGGTACAAGATATAGCGATTTTACGACCATCTCCAAATCCGCATTTCAAGATCCCAATGTCCGTTTTATCAATATAAATATTACGGAATTCGATTCCTTTAAACATGGAGCACTTCCTTTGGTAGGGGATGCCAAGGCCATATTGGAAACCTTGGATAAGGAGCTGTCCAATTTTAAAGTAAGCGCGGATTATAGTGAAAAAGTAGAAAACTTTAATAAAAGCTGGGATCAATTTGTAGCGGATATCTATGCCGAAAAGAATGAAGTGCCGGCATTTCAAGGGGAAGTGATCGGAGCTGTAAATTCATTTTCCAACCCAGAAGATATAGTCCTTTGTGCTGCAGGTAGCCTACCTGGAGACCTTCATAAATTGTGGCGTACCCGAAACCCAAAAGGCTTCCATCTGGAATATGGTTATTCCTGCATGGGTTATGAGATTGCCGGAGGTTTGGGTGCTAAAATGGCCCGTCCGGATAGCGAGATATATGTAATGGTTGGTGATGGAAGTTACCTAATGATGTCCCAAGAGATAGTAACATCGATCCAAGAAAAACAGAAAATGACCATTATTCTTTTGAACAATGATGGTTATTCCAGTATAGGAAGCTTGTCCAGTTCTCTAGGTAGCGAAGGATTTGGGACATACTACCGTTACAGGAATGAGGAGACCGATCAATTGGACGGAGGATTGTTGCCCATAGATTATGCGGCCAATGCAGCAAGTATGGGTGCCCATGTTATAAAGGCCTCCAATGCAGAGGAATTAAATGCCGCCCTTAAAAAGGCAAAAATCATAGACAGGACCACGGTAATCTACATTGAGGTGGATCGTAAAAAAGCGGTTCCCGGATTTGCCTGGTGGGATGTGGCCGTAGCCGAAGTATCCGAGAAGGATGCTGTGAAGAGTTCATTGAAAACCTCTCTGGAAAACAAAAAGACCCAGAAATACTATTTATAGACCATAACCAACCAGCCTTATGAACTCTGATCTCATCATCATTTTAACTTCATTCCTGATTTTTACGGGAGGAGTTGCCTTTTTTACTTGGTACAGTCTTAGAAAAACGAATCTAACCTCGTCCGACGGTTATTTCCTTGGAGGTAGAAGTCTAACGGGAATAGTCATTGCAGGTTCCATGTTGCTGACCAATATTTCCTCGGAACACCTTATAGGGATGAACGGTAATTCCTATGTTAATGGTTTTATTGTTATAGCTTGGGAAGTTACTTCCTCTATTGCGCTGGTAATTGCGGCCATTTTCTTTGTTCCCAAATATTTAAAAATGGGATTGACCACCATACCCCAGTTTTTGGAAAGTAGGTTTGATGGCATGACAAGGACCATGGTGGCTGCCATCCTAATATTTTCATTTGTGGTTACCCTTTTGCCCATAGTCCTATATTCTGGTGCCATCGGCATTGAAAGCCTGTTTGGGGTTTCCGAGGCTCTAGGGGTCAGTAAATCCGAAGGATTATGGATCACAGTGGTCATTATTGGGGTCATAGGGTCTATATATGCCATCTTTGGAGGCTTAAAGGCTGTGGCCTATTCCGATACCATTAATGGCTTTGGACTTTTATTGGGAGGTTTGTTGATACCAATATTGGCGTTGATGGCCATAGGAGATAACAACATCTGGGACGGATTGGTGAAGGTATATGATTATGCCCCGGAGAAATTCAATGTGGTAGGGGCAAGGGATTCCGTATTACCCTTCGAAGTGCTTTTTACGGGCCTGATCATTAATCAGCTCTATTTCTGGGGAATGAACCAGACAATCATCCAAAGGGCCTTGGGGGCGAAAAATTTGAAGGAGGCCCAAAAGGGACTTTTAATAACGGGTCTTTTTAAGATCTTGATTCCCTTAATAATTGTGCTGCCCGGGGTAATTTGTTACTATTATTTTCAGGATACCTACTTTGACCAACAGGACACGGTTTATCCACAATTGGTCAAAAAGGTTTTACCTGTTTGGTTGATAGGCTTTTTTGCTGCCGTAATCATGGGAGCGGTATTGAGTACCTTTAATTCGGTATTGAATTCGGTGGCCACCTTGTTCAGTATGGATATTTATAAGAAGCACATTGCAAAAAATGTCAGTGATACCAAACTGGTAAAGATTGGAAAAGTTACTTCCGCAGTATTGGCGGTAGCGGCCATCTTCGCAGCTCCCATGGTGGCCAATGCCTCGGACGGACTGTATCAATTGCTGCAAGAACTTAACGGAATATTTTTTATTCCTATTGCCTCCATTTTATTGGCAGGGTTCTTTATGAAAAAAGTCTCGGCAACCGGGGCTAAAGTGGCCCTAATATTTGGGCTCTGTTTTTATATTTTTATGACTTGGGGCTACACTAGCCACGGTATCCATTTTGTACATCTATGGGGCATAGAATTCGTGCTGAATGTAGCTATAATGTATTCGGTGTCCTATTTCTATCCCAACAAGAACTTGTATGAAATTACCGATGTTGGCGCTGTAAACCTAAAAGCTTGGAAATACACTGTTCCCATGTCCATTGGTCTGTGCGCCGTTACTGTATTAATATATGTTTTGCTCTGGAACAACCAGTAGCAATACCATGATCAAAATTATTAAATAATTAAAAAATGGAAATTCTAAAAAATTATATCGATGGAGCTTGGACACCAAGCACATCCAAAGAAACAATAGATATTGTAAACCCTGCTACCCAGGAAATCTTGGCCAAGGTGCCTTATGGAAAGGGTACCCAAAAAGATGTTGATTTGGCGGTAGCTTCAGCGTCCAAAGCATATCAGGAATGGAGTAAGGTTCCGGTGCTTAAAAGGGTTCAAGTGCTATATCGGTTAAAGTCCCTAATGGAGGAAAATACCGAGGTACTTGCCGAAATTATTACCAAGGAATCTGGTAAAACCTATGGGGAATCCGTAGGGGAAATTCAAAGAGCAATCGAAAATATTGAGGTAGCCTGTGGAACGCCTATGTTAATGGCGGGAGATGTTATTGAGGATATTGCTACGGGAATAGACGAGATGATGATCAGGCAGCCTATAGGCGTGGCAGCTTGTATAACCCCGTTCAACTTTCCCAGTATGATTGTTTTTTGGTTCTTGCCCTATGCCATTGCAACGGGTAATGCCTTTGTGGTAAAGCCTTCCGAAAAGGTGCCCATGACCATGATGAAGATTTTTGAATTCATAGATCAGCTGGATATACCCAAAGGGTTGGTCAGCTTGGTGCACGGAGGCAAGGATTCTGTGGATGCCATTTTGGAACACCCTACTATTAAAGCAGTCAGTTTTGTGGGTAGTACCCCGGTGGCCAGGTATATTTATTCCAAGGGCACGGCCAATGGAAAGAGGGTACAGGCACAGGGTGGGGCCAAAAACCCGGTAGTGATCCTGCCCGATGCGGATATTGAAATGTCCACAAGAATAATCGCGGATTCCGTTTATGGATGTGCGGGCCAAAGATGTTTGGCCGCTTCTACGATTATCACTGTGGATGACCAAAAAAGACAGATAAAGGATGCTCTCTATGAAACCGTTAAATCCAGAACTACCGGTTACGGTTTGGACAGGGAGGTTAATATGGGGCCTGTAATTACTCCTGAAAGTAAGGCGAGAATAACTGGATTGATACAAAAAGGAATAGATGAAGGTGCCAAAGTACTATTGGACGGTCGAAATGCTTCCATTGCGGGCTATGAAAAAGGAAACTTCCTAAACCCTACTATTTTGGAGAACGTAGCCTTGGACAAGGAACTTATTAGGACGGAGATTTTTGGCCCCGTGATGAGTCTTATATCCATGAAAAATATAGATGACGCCCTAAAGTTTGTCAATAGTGGGAATTACGGAAATATGGCCTGTTTGTTTACCGGTAGCGGCGCCAATGCCAGAAGGTTTAGAAATGAGGCCGATGCCGGAAATATTGGAATCAATATAGGGGTGGCGGCCCCTATGGCCCAATTCCCCTTTAGTGGTTGGAAGGATAGCTTTTTTGGCGACCTGCACGGTCAGGGCAAACATTCTATAGAATTCTTTACACAGACCAAGGTAATTATAGAAAGATGGCCGAATATTTGGTCAAGAAAATTTTAATCGGATTATAAAATGATGAAAATCGCAAATGCTCCATGCTCATGGGGCGCCTTGGAATTTGACCTGGAGGAAAAATCCGAAGAGATAGGTTTTGAACAGGTTCTGGATGAAATAAAGGAAACTGGATATATTGGTACCGAATTGGGCGACTGGGGCTATATGCCCACCACGCCCAGCCTACTAAAGGTGGAATTGGACAAAAGACATTTGGATCTTTTGGGAGCCTTTGTTCCTGTTGCTTTGGCTCAGGAGTCCAACCATGATGCAGGGGTGATCTCCGCCTTAAAAGTAGCGGAGCTTATGTTCAATGCCGGCTACAAAAATTCCTTTATTGTATTGGCAGATGATAATGGTTCCATACCGGAACGTACCAAAAATGCGGGGAGAATTACAGCGGCAATGGGACTCACGGAAGAACAGTGGAAAGTATATGCCGCGGGTGCAGAAAAGATAGCGAAGGCAGTGAAGGATGCCTATGGCATAAGAACAGTGTTCCACCACCATTGTGCGGGATATGTAGAAACCCCTGAGGAAATAGATAAGCTTATGGCCTTGACCGATCCGGATTTATTGGGATTGTGTTTGGATATGGGGCATTATGCCTTTGGAGGAGGTGATCCCGTAAAGGCCCTGAAAAAGTATGGCAAAAGAATATGGCATGTCCATTTTAAGGATTATAGTCCAGAAGCCGCCAAAGCTTCACGGGAGGTAAACGGGGATTATTTTGATGCCATTAAACGTGGGGTGTTTTGTGAGTTGGGGAAAGGTGCGGTAGATTTTCAGGCTATTGTAAAATTGTTGGAAGAAATGAAATACAATGATTGGATCGTGGTGGAGCAGGATATTTTACCAGGCATGGGAAACCCAAAAATATGTGCACAGGCCAATAGGGACTATATAAAATCCTTGGGGCTTTAGGTAATTGAATATTGAGAAAACTATCATTAAGAAATATAAAACGATGACAAAAGTTAAATTCGCCGTAGCAGGATTGGGAAGGATAGGGAAGATCCATTTGGAAAACCTGCTTCAGATGGACCATGTAGAAGTGGTAGCCGTAATGGATCCTATGGAAGAATGTCGGAAATATGCGCAGGAAAAGAAGATACCTCATATCACGGATACCTTTGAGCAGTTATTGGCTATTGCACCCTTCGATTCCGTGGTCATCTGTTCCCCAACCGATACCCATGCCGATTATGTTGAGATGGCGGCCAAAGCGGGTATCCATGTTTTTTGCGAAAAACCGTTGGATCTATCCATGCAACGCGTTGTTGAGGTTTTAAAAGTGGTCAAAGAAGCCAATATTAAATTGATGTTGGGTTTTAATCGCCGGTTCGATAAGGAGTTTAGAAAAGTTCATGATTTGGTAAAGCAGGGTGCCGTAGGGCAGCCCCACTTGGTGAAAATTACAAGTCGGGACCCAGGAGCACCACCGGTAAGCTATATTAAACAATCCGGAGGTCTCTTTTTGGATATGACCATACACGATTTTGATATGGCCAGATTTGTAGTAGGTAAGGAAGTTCAGGAGGTCTATGCCAAAGGGGCAGTTCTTGTGGATCCTGCTATTGGCGAGGCCGGGGATATAGACACCGCAGTGGTTACCTTGACCTATACGGACGGTACCATGGCCGTTATAGACAATAGTAGGGAAGCTGCTTATGGCTATGACCAAAGAATAGAGGTTTTCGGATCCAAGGGAATGGCGCAGGCAGACAATAATTATGAAGATTCACATCGTCTTTATACCAACAAGGGAATCCTAGGGGCACTACCCCTGCATTTCTTTTTGGAAAGGTATGCGGCAGCTTATAAATCCGAAATGGCCAGTTATGTGGCAAGTCTAAAAAATGGTGATGCCATGGCGGTAGACGGCACCGATGGATTACGGTCACTGCAAATTGGACTAGCTGCCATAAAATCATTAAAGGAAAAAAGACCCGTAAAAATTGCAGAAATAGGCAATTAGGTTCCGAAAAATTAAGAAAATCTAAAATCAATTTTTATAGGCTGAGTAAAAAAAATTGATTCTTGGTTAAATTGTAATTTTTTGTTAAATTGGGATGAATTTGTATTTATCAAGAATTGGGATGCTGCTGGGCAAGGGAAACGAATTGGATGCATTACCTATAAATTTAGAATGATCGGGATGGTGAAGAGGAAAGTTTAGATGGGTCCCTAGGCCATTTTAATAGGAAGAAGATGCTTTCTAGGTTGGTAAATTCATAGAACCGGAATTTAAACCCATTTATAAGTTGAAAAAAGGTCAGCCTAATATCAACAATGAGCTTTTTCTTTCCCTTTTGGAAAAGGGTGAGAAGTGCGCATTGGAGACCTTGTTCAGACTCTACTATACCAAACTCGTACAAATTGCAAAAGGATATCTAGTCTACCAACAGGAAGCCGAAAGTATAGTACAGAACGTATTTCTTAAAATATGGGAAAATAAAGAATCTCTGGGCGAAGTGTCCAATATTAATAATTATTTATATACCATGACCAAGAATTTGTGCCTGGACCAACTGAGGCACGAAAAGGTTAAAAGGAACTACATAGATAACAGTTATCGCCTAAAATCTCAAATTCAGTATAAATTTATTCATGATGAGGCGGCCTCCCTGTTACTTGAAAATGAATTGGAAAGCAAAATAATTCAGAGCATAGAATTATTACCTGAAAAATGTAAAAATATTTTCAAAAAGAGCCGACTAGAGGGATTGAAGCATGGTGAAATAGCTGTGCAGATGGGCATTTCACACAAAACGGTAGATAACCATATTGCCACTGCCCTGAGGCATATGAGGTTTCATTTAAGGGAATTTATCTCAATTTCCCAATAAATTTATTATTCAGCACTAGGTGTAAATCTTTTTTGAATCGTCTATAAATGGTAACACATGACGATGCTGGATCAAAAAATATATAAATACTTAAGGGGTACTGCAACTTCAAAGGAGGAAAAGGAAGTTCAGGACTGGATTGTTTCTTCAGATCAAAATGCAGAAAGATTCTTTGAGATCAAGGCCAAATATGTGGCCTCCACCTTGGGTGATACGGATGTAGATTTAGATGCTTCTTACCATGGCATTTTCAATACCAATAATCCTACTTCCAGAAATAGAGGTCGCATTCCAGGAACAATTTTGAAATCTGCTGCTGTTTTAGCAATTCTTGTAGGGCTAGGTTTTATATTTAGGGATGTCATTATAGATTCCCGTACGGCACCAATTATTCCTGGGGATGCCATTATATTACAATTGGAAAATGGGAATATTGAGGTAATTTCTGAAGGTGGGGCTACTAAGGTGGTAGATACAGAAGGTATTGTATTGGGGGCACAACAAGGGTCACAATTAATCTATAAAAACAATGGGACTTCAAAAAAGGAGTTGATCTACAATACGCTCACGGTTCCCTATGGCAAAAGATTTGACTTATTGCTTTCCGATGGTACAGAGGTAACTCTTAATTCAGGAACATCCCTCAAGTATCCAGTACAGTTCTTAAAAACAAAAAACAGGCAGGTTTTTCTGGATGGGGAAGCTTTTTTTAATGTAGCTAAGGACTCGGTAAATCCATTTATAGTCAATACTAATGAACTTAATGTACGTGTACTGGGGACAAAATTTAATTTATCCTCCTATCCGGAAGATCAATTTGTCAATACTACGCTTATAGAGGGGTCAGTTTCGGTTTACAATGAACGGGACACTTTTGATTCTTCCAATGCTTTTTTGCTGGAACCTGGCTTTAAGGCAGAATGGAATAAAAACAATAAACAAATTTTAGTAGAAGAAGCAGATATTGCTATGCATACCGATTGGTTGAATGGGAAAATCATATTGAGGCATGTGCCTTTTAAGAATATTGTGAAAAAATTGGAACGGCACTATAATGTGGATATCGTGAACAATAATCCCGAACTTAATGACGAATTGTTTACGGCAAGTTTTGACGTTGAAAGCATTGATCAAGTGTTTAAAACCTTCAACGTCACCTACGAAATGGAATACAAGATCAACGACAGACAAATAATTATCAACTAACTAACTAAACAAAACAACAGCCAATGAATTAGACTTTCCAAAATTTGAACAGATCACAATATTTTTTGAACACTTAAATTATAAGGTGTAAAAGCAAAAAAAAAATCGGAAAGTGCGCCAACACTCCCCGATAGAACGTGATTAAATTAATTAACCACTTAAAAAACACTGCAAAAATATGAAAAACCTAATTAGGCTGGGGAGGGAATCCCATTTTCAGCTACAATATGATTTGAAAATGAAGCTAACTACATTGTTGCTATTGATTGTTTCGTTTTTTCAAATTCATGCTAACGAAACTTATGGTCAAAAGACCAAAGTTACCTTGAACCTCGAAAATGTAAGCGTAGAAAGTGTATTGAACAAAATTGAGTCGCTTACAGAATTCAAATTCATGTATAATGATAAGGAGGTAGATTATAAAAAAATTGTCTCTGTGAGCGCTGATAAAGAATTGGTAACTACAATTCTTGATAGAATTTTTTCTAAGATGCACATTACCTATGAGGTATTGGATAAACAGATAGTGCTTAGGCCGGAAAAAAATATTCCCCCTTTAACTAGGGAGGAAGAAAAAAAGGTGGAGTTATATCAGCCGTTTAAGGTAAATGGTACTATTTTGGACAGCGATGGTAGTCCTTTGCCTGGGGCGAACGTATTGGAAAAAGGAACTACCAACGGTACCCAGTCCGATTTTGACGGTAATTTTTCCTTAGATGTAAATGGGCCAAACGCAGTTCTGGTCGTTTCATACATAGGGTTTACTACCACGGAAAAGTCACTAAATGGGCAAACCAATGTCTCCATTGCCTTGGAAGAGAGTGCTACAGGTCTAAGTGAAGTAGTAGTAACCGCCTTGGGTATTAAGAGGGAAAAGAAGTCCTTGGGATATGCGTCCCAGGAGCTTGATGGAGACCAGGTATCCGCGGCTAGGGAACCCAATCTTTTAAATGGCATTTCAGGAAAAGTGGCCGGTCTACAGATTACCAACAGCCCCTCGGGCCTGGGAGGTTCTGCCAGGGTATCTATAAGGGGTGATGCTTCCTTGAACATCAATGGCAACTCCCCTTTGTTTATTGTGGATGGTACTCCTATTAGCAATGAAATTGTAGGTTCCAGCGGTTCTGGAACACAGGATGTGGATTACGGAAATGGGGCTTCCGAAATAAATCCTGAGAACATAGAATCCATCAACGTGTTAAAAGGTCCTGCCGCCGCGGCACTTTATGGGGCCAGGGCTGCTAACGGAGCCATTATTATAACCACTAAAAAGGGAAATACCAAAAAAGGCCAATTGGGAGTTAGCATCAATTCTGGAATTACAATGGAAAGTGTTTTGTTATTGCCAGATTGGCAAAACGAATACGGTCAAGGTAACAACCAGCAGTTTGCATTTGTTGATGGAAGTGGAAGTGGTATCGCCGATGGTGTTGACGAAAGTTGGGGGCCAAGATTGGACACTGGGCTAATGATTCCACAGTTTGATTCACCCAGGGCCGATGGAACAAGGGGAGGAGACTACCTGGTGAGCGATTCGCCAATTACCCCTACACCATGGGTGTCCATGCCGGACAATACCTTGGATTTCTTTAATACGGGATACACAAAGACCAATAGCATTGCCATTTCCAAATCTGGAGACTTGGGCAATATCAGGTTCTCCTACCAAAATTTGGATCAGGAGGGCATAGTACCCAATACGGACCTAAGGCGAAATAGCTTTAATTTGAATACAGGCCTTAACCTTACCGATAAATTAACGATCAATACCAATGTAAATTATATAAAATCCGATAGTGACAATAGGCCATCCCTAAGCTATGGTACGGAAAGTATCATGTATCTCTTTATTTGGTACGGTAGGCAATTGAATACCAATAGTATGAGGGATTATTGGATGCCCGGCAGGGAAAATCTTCAGCAGTTCAACTATAATTACAATTATCACGACAACCCTTTCTTCAACGTATATGAGAATACCAATTCACAGAACAAGGACAGGGTATATGGAAATATTAGTGCCAATTACACCATAAACGATAATTGGAGTTTAATGGTAAGGACCGGGAGGGATTTTTATCGAGATCTAAGGACCAAGAAAAGAGCGTTTAGTACCCAGCGTTTCCCTCTAGGTTATTATAGGGAGGACAATGTATTTTTTGAAGAATCCAATACGGATTTCCTTTTGTCCTATGATAAGACCTTCAACGAAAAATGGAACGTAAATATATCTGCCGGTGGCAACCAATTTCGTCAGAAACAGGAGTATACACAGACAGTTGCCCCGCAGTTGATCAATCCCGGCGTGTATTCCTTTAATAACACCAGAAGACCGCTCGAGGTATATACCAACAACGAACAGAAGAGGATAAACAGTCTCTATGGTTTTGCCAGGTTTGCCTATGACAATTTGCTTTTCTTGGATGTAACAGGACGTAACGATTGGTCCAGTACACTGCCTACGGATAATAATTCATATTTCTACCCTTCGGTTACCTTGAGTGCCATAGCTAGCGATATTTTTAAAATGCCGGAATTTGTGTCCTTTGCAAAATTAAGGGCGGCATATGCCGAGGTGGGTAATGATACGGACCCTTATAAGTTGTCCAGTTTCTTTACCAATGAAACACCTTTTGGGGATAATCCAATTTTAACGGAATCCTCTTTGATCCCCAATGCCGATTTAAAACCTGAGATTACATCATCCTATGAGATTGGTGCCGATATCCGTTTGTTCCAAAGTAGGCTGAATTTGGATGCTACCTATTATGATGGGCGTACCAAGAACCAGATCATACCTATAAGCACGGATATTTCCAGTGGATATACCAGTAAGTTGATCAACGCGGGTGAAGTAAGGAATTATGGGTTCGAGGCCATGTTGAACGTTGTTCCCGTGAGGACGGAAAATTTCAGTTGGAACACTATGTTCAACTATTCCAGAAACAGAAGTGAGGTTACCGATCTGGGAGGTATAGATTATACGCTTACAGAAAGGAACAGTGTTTTTATCCAAGCTAGGGAAGGCGGTTCCATCAGTGCTATTTATGGAAGGGGATTCCAACGCGTAGAAGATGAGAACAGTCAGTATTATGGCCAAATGATCGTAAATAACAGTGGTATCCCCATTAGGACGGACGATTTGGTGTTTCAGGGCGATTATGCCCCTGATTATACCTTGGGAATACTCAACAGTTTTAAGTATAAATCTTTGGATTTTGGATTTATGTTCGATATAAGACAAGGGGGAATAGTAGTATCCAGGACCAAAACGATAGGATCCACTTCTGGGCAATTAAAGGAAACTTTGGAAGGAAGGGAAACTGGAATCGTTGCAGAAGGGGTATTGGAGACATCTCCTGGGGTATATACGCCCAACACCATAAACGTGGATGTTAGGACCTACAATAACCGCTACTATGAGCGGGATAATGTAGAGGCGGCCAAATATGATGCTTCATATACCAAATTGCGCGAAGTAACTTTGGGCTATAGTCTTTCCAAGAAAATTATAGATAAGCTTCCCATAAGTAAGGCAAGATTATCCCTGACAGGTAGAAATTTGGCACTTTGGACGGACAACCCTCATTTTGATCCGGAAACGGTCTCGGTTGCTGGTGGTACCCTGCAGCCCGGTATAGAGAATATGTCCTATCCCAGTACCAAAACATACACTCTGAATTTACAAATCGATTTTTAATTGCATAAAAGATGAAAAACATACATATATCAAAAAAGGGTTTCTTCGTGATGTTTCTTTTGGCAGCTTTCATGGGTTGTACGGAAGACTTTGAGGAAATAAATCAAAACCCCAACTTTCCCGAGCAGGCTTCCTCGGAACTGCTTTTGCCCGGGGTTTTAAGACAAATGGCCTATAACTGGGGTAACCAAGGATGGGAAGAAGGCTTTACAGTAGTTCAATATGGAGCTCGACTGCAGTTTACCTCCGGGGATATATACCAGTGGTCCCCGACCGACAATCCATACAACGATGCCTATGACGGGCTGCGCGATATTGAGAATATTATTCGTGATACCAGGGAAAATCCGGATCGCCAGAATTACTATGGCGTTGGGCTGATCGTTAAATCGTGGATCTATTCCTATCTAACGGATTCTTATGGCGATGTCCCCTACACGGATGCTGTAAAGGGGATCAGCGATGATAATATTACACCCGAGTTTACGCCTCAACAGGAAATTTATGACGGATTATTGGCCGACCTAAAAGCCGCCAACACCGCATTGACAGGTACTCAAAATATATCCGGGGATATATTGTACGGTGGTGATGTATTGAAATGGAGGAAGTTTGCCAATTCGCTCAGGCTTCGTCTCTTAATGAGGATAAGTGATGTGGATCAATCCAAAGCTACCGCCGGTATGGTGGAGATTATGGGAGATCCAACAACCTATCCCATATTTGAGAGCAATGGGGATGCAGCATTATTGCAGTGGAATTCCGATAATCCACAACCCAAATATAATACCCGATCCGGTAGTTTTGATGAGGTTAGGTTGAGCCTTACCTTGGAGACCAGATTGAAGGATCTAAATGATAGAAGACTTATCGTTTTTGCACAGCCTACTTCCAATTCCGGAAAAGGAATCTATTCCGACAATTTGGATGATTACGTAGGTATGCCCAACGGTTTGGACGATGAGGCGGCCTTAGGGTACAGCCCCACCGGAAACCCCAATGAGGTAGGGTCCAATTTTATCTCCAGAATAGGGATTTTATTGGCGTGCAGGGCCTGTAACGTGGAGCTTGCTTCACCAACAGCTTCCCAGACGATCATAATGGATTATTCAGAGCTTCAGTTTATCCTGGCCGAGGCTAGGGAAAGAAATTTCATAACTGTAGGCGATGCCGCCACTTACTATGAAAATGGTATAAGAGCTTCCTTTTCGTATTATTTGGATAGGATAATTGCTGGGGGATGGAACGAGATTGCTGCCGACCTACAAGCTTTTGACCTGGATGCCTATATTGCACAAACGGCAGTGGCCTATACAGGAACAACCGCTGAAAAGCTGGAAAGAGTAGCCTTGCAAAAATGGATAGCCCTCTTTTATACCGGTTTTGAAGCCTGGTCCGATTGGAGACGTACCGGAATGCCGGAAGTAATACCTGGTCCTGATGCTGTAAATGATAAAAAGGTCCCGGTGAGGTTTCAGTATCCAAATGCTGTGAAATCAACAAATAATGCCAACTATCAGCAGGCCGTTACCCGTATGGGGGGAGACGATTTAAATACCCTACTTTGGTGGGATGTTGCCAGTAATAATTAAATGTTCAATTAATATAAACTTATTATGAATCTTACGGACCATGGGGATTCCTCCCCATGGTCTTTTTATTGACAATATTAATCCTTCAAGTTTAAAAGGTGATATTTTTCTTATTTCATGGTATATTAGTTACCAACTTAGAAGTGTATAATCAAACCAAAAACCAAGAGAATAGATATGAGCAAAGGCGTTAAGTACAAGAAAATGGACAAATCCTATTTTGAATCCAGGGAACTTAAACGCCATGCAGGTGTTTGGTCCTTATGGGCTTTGGGTGTAGGAGCCGTGATATCGGGACATTTTTCCGGATGGAACCTCGGTTTGGCATCTGGGGGATGGGGCGGTATGTTCGTTGCTACCTGTATTGTAGCCGTAATGTACATTGGACTTACCCAGAGCGTTGCAGAAATGTCTCCAGCCTTGCCGCATACCGGTGGTGCTTATTCTTTTGCCAGATCGGCCATGGGGCCTTGGGGCGGATTTTTTACTGGTTTGGTAGAGAATTTGGAATTTATACTTACTCCGGCCGTAATCGTTTTTTTTCTTAGTAATTATATGCAGGGTATTTTTGAGACGGCACCAGAAATGTTGCCTTTTTGGTGGTTCGGATTTTATACGGTCTTCACCCTTTTGAATATTGTGGGGGTAGAGTTATCTTTTCGTTTTACAGTGGCCTTAACTTTATTGGCTTTGGGATGTTTGGGCATATTTTGGGTGTCTTCTATTGGAAGTGCCGATTTTATGACTTATGCCTTGGATATAAAGGCGGGCGCCGACGGAAGTGCAGAACATTTGGAAGGAGGAGGAGGTTCCCTTTTCCCAATGGGATGGGAAGGGGCGCTTAAAGCAATGCCCTTTGCTGTGTGGTTGTTTTTGGCTATTGAACAGTTGCCCTTGGCAGCTGAAGAATCCGTTGATCCCAAAAAAGATATGCCCAAGGGATTGACTTATGGCATCATCACCTTGATTATTTCGGCCTTTTTAATCCTTTGGCTAAATGCCTCCATACCTTTGGGGTCCTATGCACTTTCACAGTCTGGAGAACCTTTATTGGACGGATTTAAGGTGTTGTATGGGGATAATATAGCCAAGCTCTTGGCCTTGGTAGCCTCCATTGGCCTGTTGGCTTCTTTTCATACCATAATTTTTGCGTTTGGCAGACAGATTTATTCCTTGTCCAGGGCCGGATATTTCCCTGTAATATTGTCCTTGACCCATAGCAAAAGAAAAACGCCCTATACCGCATTGATTCTTGGCTCTCTCATTGGTTTTACGGTTTTAATGGTTACCAAATTTTTAGCCGGTAATGAAAGTGAGGTATTTATTGGGGGTGCTTTATTGAACATCGCTGTTTTTAGTGCCATGCTCTCCTATATTTTACAATGTGGTTCCTTTTTGTTGCTAAGGAAGAATAAGCCTGATCTTGAAAGACCCTATGTTAGCCCGTTTGGAAAACTAGGTGCTTGGTCCACTATTTTCTTGGCCAGTGTAATCATATATTTTCAGTTACAGGATCAGTCATATAGAACGGCAGTATTTATATCCATTGGGTATTTGATCATTGGGTTGGTGTACTTTGGGCTACAAGGTAGGCATCGATTGATACTCTCTCCAGAAGAAGAGTTTGCCTTGGAACACGATGCAAAAAAAGCAAACGTAAAAAACTAAATTTTATAGCTAGAGGTGGGCATTATTCAATAATTTTATGGAGGATTTTTATTTAGGGATGGGAGTTGTGGAAACAGGAATATGTATCAACGGGCTATAATGTTGAATCATGGAATAAGAATAGAATAATCAACCAGAAAGTAGTCAAGTGAAACCTTACGTTCCATTAAGAGGTTTTCATTGGGCCAATAGAAAACAATAATAATAAACCTATGAAAAAGGAAGTACCAAAAATGACCATAGAATCGGTCAAAAGTTATATACAGGAACATCAAATTGAAAATATAAAGCTGGCCGTTGTTGATGTCGATGGCGTACTCCGTGGGAAATACGTAAATTCCAAAAAGTTCCTATCCGCTTTGGACAAGGGATTTGGTTTTTGTAGTGTAATCTTTGGTTGGGACTCCAATGATGTATTATATAAGAATGATTCCTTTACTGGCTGGGCAGACGGTTTTACCGATGCCAATGCTACAATAGATGCCTCCAGTATGCGAATGTTGCCAACGGAAGACTTCAAGTCCATTATTTTTTTGGTGGATTTTTCCGAGAGTAGTGCTGCTAGTGTTTGTCCAAGATCTATACTGCGCAAAACCTTGGAAAGATTGGGGAACTTAGGGCTTAAGGCAAGTGCCTCTTTTGAATTCGAGTTTTTCCTTTTTAATGAATCCCCTAAATCCGTTCGCGATAAGAACTATCATAATTTGGAGCCGATGACCCCAGGTAATTTTGGATATTCCATATTGCGAAGTTCTACCCATGCCAATTTTTATCATGAAATAATGGAACTCTCCAAGGAGATGGAAATGCCTTTGGAAGGACTGCATACAGAGACTGGTGCAGGGGTACTGGAAGGGGCGCTTGAATATTCCGAAGCGTTAAGGGCGGCCGATAATGGAGCATTGTTTAAAAATTTCGTAAAGGTTTGGGCACAACAAAACAATTTGATGGCTTGCTTTATGGCCAAATGGTCTTCCAGTTATCCCGGTCAATCCGGCCATATTCATATTTCTTTGCAAAATACTGATGGTACATCTGCCTTCTACGATAAAAATAAGGCAAATGGCATGTCCGATGTGATGCGCTGGTTTATTGGAGGACAGCAAAAGTTAATGCCCGAATTTTTGGCCATGGTGGCCTCTACATGTAACAGTTATACGCGACTCATACCGGGTTTTTGGGCTCCTACGGCGGCCTCATGGGGTTTAGATAATAGAACCTGTGCCCTTAGGGCCATCCCTGGTTCCGAAAAGTCACAAAGAGTGGAATACAGGGTGTCTGCAGCCGATATTAATCCCCATTTGGCACTGGCAGCCGCTATTGGTTCCGGATTGTGGGGCATAGAGAATAAAATTGAACCTACAAAAGGAGTTGAAGGAAACGCTTACGATGTAGACTTCTCCCAGGAACTTCAGTTGCCCAGGACATTATCACATGCTGCTGAGAAATTTAAGAATTCAAAAATTGCACGGGACCTGTTTGGTGATATATTTGTGGATCATTATGCGTATACCCGACTATGGGAAGATCAACAACAACTTGGAGCTATAACCGACTGGCAATTAAAACGTTATTTCGAAATAATTTAAAAAAATGATAAATACCATATCACCTATAGACGGCACTATTTATTATACTGCCGAAGAACATGGCCCAAAGGACATTGAACAGGCCCTAGATTTGGCTGAAAGTGCTTTTCCAATTTGGTCCAATCTTACCATTGCCGAGCGTGCTAAGTATATAACGGCCTTCGTGGATGCCATTGTACAGGATAAAAATGATATAGCCCTCGAAATAACCTGGCAAATGGGGAGGCCCTTGGGACAATCCCCTGGAGAAATAAAGGGTTTTGGAGATCGTGCCCATTATATGATCGGAGTGGCGGAAGAGGCTTTGGGCGACTATAAAGTTGTAGATGCCGAGAATCCGGATAAAAGATGGGTAGAGCGTGTTCCAATCGGGGTTGTTAGTGTGTTGAGCCCATGGAACTATCCTTTCTTGACCTCTGTAAATGCTATTGTTCCGGCTTTAATGGCAGGAAACGTGGTAATTTTAAAGCATTCGTTTCAAACCCCATTGGTGGCGGAACGTTATGCCAAGGCAGCTGCCAAGGCCGGATTGCCAAAAGGCGTTTTTCAAATACTGCACCTGAACCATAAAAATACAGCCCAATTAATTGCGGATAGCCGTATAGACGGGGTGTACTTTACAGGCTCCGTGCAGGGTGGAGTAGCCGTTCAAAATTCATTGCAGAACAAGTTTATTCCCTGTGGTTTGGAATTGGGAGGAAAAGATCCCGCCTATGTAATGGCCGATGCCAATTTGGAGAATAGTGTAGAAAATTTGGTAGATGGAGCATTCTTTAATAGCGGTCAATCTTGTTGCGGTATCGAAAGAATTTATGTTCATGAAACCCTTTACGACAAGTTTGTAGATGGATTTGTAGCGCTTACAAAGCAGTACAAGTTAGGGAATCCTTTGGATGCCGGGACCAATTTGGGGCCTATGGTAAAGACCGATGCGGCCAATTACGTAAGAAAACAAATAGAGCAGGCCTTGGGTAAAGGGGCAAAATCCTTGGTGGCGGAGTCTTTGTTCTCATCATCCAAAAAAGATACCCCTTATTTATCCCCTCATGTGTTGGTCAATGTGGATCATACTATGGACGTAATGACCGAGGAAAGCTTTGGACCTGTAGTAGGTATAATGAAGGTTAAAAACGATGAAGAAGCATTGCGATTGATGAATGATTCCCAATATGGACTTACCGCTTCCCTGTGGGCAAATGATATGGATAGGGCTATTGATTTGGGGAGGAAAATAGAGACTGGTACCATATTCATGAACCGTTGCGATTATTTGGATCCTGCCTTGGCTTGGACGGGTGTTAAAAATTCCGGTAAGGGCGTTACATTATCAAAAATTGGATACGACCATGTTACCCGGGTGAAATCGTTCAATTTTAGAAAAGGGAAATAAAATTTATAAATCAATTTATTGAATTAAAAAATAAGAATTAATGCAATTAGCAAATACAAATTGGAATTATCCTACCACCATCTGGTTTGGAAATGGTAGAATAAATGAAATCTCACAGGCATGCCAAAAATTGGGGATCAAGAATCCTTTATTTGTTACTGACGAGGGCTTGGTGAAATTGAATATTGTTGAAAATACCATAAACATCTTAAAAAAGGATGGGTTAAATTTTACGGTATACAGTGATGTGCAAGGAAATCCTACCGAGAAGAATGTTGTTGACGGAGTGGCCCATTATGTAAAACATAAACATGATGGAGTTATAGCCTTTGGAGGTGGTTCTGCCATTGATGCGGCCAAGACCATCGCATTTATGTCTGGACAGACCAGGTCTCTTTGGGATTTTGAAGATGTGGGCGATAATTGGAGTTATGCCGATCCTGCCGGAATTGCTCCCATTATAGCTGTCCCCACTACTGCCGGCACAGGGTCGGAGGTAGGTAGGGCATCGGTGATTCTGGATGAAAAATTGCATACCAAGAAAATCATTTTTCACCCAAAAATGTTACCGGCAATAGTGATATCCGATCCCGAACTTACTTTGGGCCTGCCACCACATATTACGGCTTGGACCGGAGTAGATGCCATGGTGCATGCCATTGAGGCCTATTGTGCTCCAGGGTATCATCCTATGGCCGATGGTATCGCCATTGAAGCCATCCGCATTATTGCCAAGTATTTGCCAATAGCCGTTAAGGACGGAAAAAATTTGGAGGCTAGGGGGCAAATGCTGGTAGCTGCCTCTATGGGGGCAACGGCCTTTCAAAAAGGATTGGGTTCCGTGCATTCCGTGGCCCATCAATTGGGAGCCATTTACAATAAGCAACACGGTTTGTTAAATGCTATAATATTGCCATATGCCTTAAAACAGAATAAGGCGGCTATTGAGGATAGAATGGTGCATTTAAGTAAAGTCCTTGGATTGGAAAAGGAAGGTACCGATGCTATTATCGATTATATAATCGGTCTGAGAAAAGAATTGAATATTCCGCATACATTGAAAGATATAGACATTAATACTGATAACGCCAAAGAAATAGGGGAAATGGCTTTTAAAGATCCCTCGACACCTTCCAACGCAAAACCTGTTAACGCAAAGGATTTGGAGCAACTTTTTAGAGTAGCGGTAACTGGAGATATAAATGGACTGTAAGCGTGAAACTGTTAATTGTAGAAGGAAATAACGAACAAACACGCCTGCAAAGGGGGGCTTTTGGTATAAAGCCATATCATCTAATGTTCCAAGAAATGCTGAGGGGCTTGGTCCCAAAGGCACAGACAGATTTTGCCTTTCCGGCCGATGGGGCAAGTGAATTGCCTACAGCTGCACAATTGGAAAAATATGATGGGGTATTGTGGACAGGCAGCTCCCTTAGTGTCCTTGATGATATCCCTGATGTTCAACAGCAATTAAATTTTGCCTCTGAGGTTTTCAAGAGCGGTGTACCGTTTTACGGCAGCTGCTGGGGCATGCAGATAGCTACTGTAGTAGCTGGGGGCAAGGTGGCACTTAGCAAGAACGGCTTGGAGTTTGGAATCTCCGAACCAATTGATCTTACCCCGCTGGGAAGGAAAAGTCCGTTAACTTCCCACCGTCAAAAGACGTATTCAGCACTGTGTATTCATTATGATGAAGTAGCAAAGGTGCCCGAAAACGCCATTATTTTAGCCAGTAATTCCCATTCCAAGGTGCAGGCCATGACATTCGACTTTAAAAAAGGTTCATTTTTTGGGGTGCAATATCATCCTGAATTCAATCCTTCGGACATGGCATTGATAGGCTTGTTTTTATCAGAAAAATTGGTCAAAAGCGGTGCTTTTAAATCTTTGGAGGAAGTAAAGGAATTCGCCTTATCATTAAAGGAACAGAAAGGAATTCCACCGGAGATTTGCGATTACCAACTCCATACCCAAGAAATAATGGCTTGGTTAAAGTTAATAGCTGGAAAACAATAGGAAGAACTTTTATAAAATTAATAAACGGATGGATTTTAATTATTAATCCATCCGTTTATTTTGTTTTGGACTCATAGCCAAGTCTCCAAATTAACTACACTCCTTTTTTAGTTGTTTTTAAAAGCACTGGTATTGGGGCTTTTCCCCATTTCAAATTCTAGGACATCACCATTCATTATTTGAGTATAAGTGATAAAAGGTTCATCCAATATCTTTCCGTCCAATTTCAGGGATTGAATGTACATATTCTCTTCGGAGAGGTTGTTGGCTTTTATCTTAAAGGATTTTGGCTCACCGTTCTTGCGTAGACTAAGGGTGAATTCTGGAAATTGCGGAGCCCCAATGGCAAATATTTCCGTTCCCGGAGTGACAGGGTAAAATCCCATAACCCCAAAAACGTACCAAGCTGACATTTGTCCGCAATCATCGTTTCCGTTGATTCCTAGAGGATGATTTCTATAATTAATGGTTGAGGTGTGCTTACGGATAAGCTCTTGGGTTTTCCAAGGTTGCCCTGCATAGTTGAAAAGGTAGGCATAATGATGTCCCGGTTCATTATCATGACGGTAGTGCTTCCCATCAAAATTTTCATTTAATTTGGCGGCATACTTATCCTTTCCTCCAAAGAGTTCAATGCTTCCTTGTATATCGTGCATGGCCCCAAATAAATAGGTCCATCGTCCACCTTCCGTAAAACCTTCCTGTACGTTTTTGTCCCAATCCCCATTAAATAGACGGGCATTTAGGAAGCCGGTCTCCTTATTGTAAAGGTTTTTGTAGTTTTTGCTCCATCCCATTAATCTCTCATAGTCTTCCATTTTACCCATATCCTTGGCCATTTGGGCAATGCTATAGTCATCTATTCCAAATTCAATGGTCCTTGTAACTGATTCCCGAGTCTTATCGGCTGCCACATACCCTAAGGAATGATAGTAGGTGAGTCCGCCCCTTGCCTCGTATAAAGTACCTTCATCCCTGTCCCCCCATGGCTTTTCGGTGTCTCTATAAGGTGGGTGCATGGCATTTTTTCTAACGGCTTCATAGGCTAGATCTAGGTCGTAATCCCTAAAGCCTTTTATATAGGCATCCGCAATTACGGCGTCGGCGTGGGTCCCCGTCATGATGTTGGTATAGGTGGGATTGGGCCATTTTGGCAGCCACCCGCCCTCTTGGTACATCTGTAATAAGGATTGTATCATAGGGCTAACCCGTTCTGGATGTGTAAAATGCAGTAGGGGGTGCAGGGCCCTAAATGTATCCCAAAGGGAGTAGTCGTTATAAGAAACCCCTTCATGGACCTTATCGTCAAACGGACTGTAATAGCGGCCGTACTCTGAAAACTCCCTAGGGAACAACATGGTGTGGAACAAGGCGGTATAGAAAATGCTTTTTTGATCTTCCGTAGTTCCCTTTACTTTAATCCTGGAAAGATTTTCTTGCCAAATATCCCGGGTGTTTTCTACCACTTTGTTAAAATCCCAATCTGGTATTTCCTTGGATAAGTTTTCACGGGCTTGATCCAAGCTTATAAAGGAAGTGGCAATTTTGACTTTGATCTTTTCATTTTTTTCCGTTTTAAAACTAATGTATCCGCCCATTCTGGCTCCTGTCTGCTCCTTGCCCATTTCTATGATATCGGGCTCCGTTCTAAAGGAATTCCAAGTTCCAAATCGCTCAAAGGGTTTATCAAATTGAATTATAAAGTAGCCCTTAAAGTTTTTGAGTTCAGGACCTAAATGGGAAGACATCCTCTCAGGATTGTAACCAGTAATTTCTCTTTTATTTTCATCTATTTTGATATACCCGTGAAACGCCTTTTTGTTTTCCGTAATATTAATACCTTGGATAATGATATGGGATTCATCGGACTTGGGAAAGGTGAATTGAAAGATGCCACAGCGGGAGGCAGCTGCTATTTCCCCTTTTATTTTTCGACTTTTATCACCCATGGAAACACTGTAATAATTAGGTTTGGATATTTCATCCTTATGGGTAAAGGGCAAGGCCCTGTCTTTGGGAAGTAGTTTTAATTTCCCTACTTGAGGCATAACGGACACGTAGCCATAATCGCCCATCCACACCGTAGGTTGGTGAGTGGCCAAAAATCCCTGAATGGTATTGTCTTCATAAAAGTATGGCATTTCACTGATCTTATTTTCCCGTGTCTGTGCCACAAAATTGGTCATTGCAAAAGGGGTCCCCACGCAGGGCATGGTGCCTCCACCATCCCTGCCTTCCATAAAGCCGGCTGATGGGGTTCCAATCAGTGGATTTACATAGTCAACCTCCATTTTGTTTTGGGCGGATAAAACTGTTATCCATAATAGAGGAAGAAGGGAGTACAAGAATTTCTTATTCGTTTTCATGTAAAAGATAAATACGCTTAAACTTTTGGATAATCATAAATAATTATTGCGGAAGGGGCTAATCAAAAAAACAATAAAATATTGATAATGCGAAAGATAGGGAAATATTAATTATGCAAAGGTTTGCATGATTAGCCATTTTATAGGTGCGGGAATAGAGCGCATTGGATAGTTAAAGGCACACACAAGGAAGATCTTAATATGTTGATTATTTTAAGGTGTTGGAGTTTGATTTGGCCCAAACTAAAAAGAGCCTTGCCGGTCAGGCAAAGCTCTTTTACGAGAACACTATATGAAAATGAAAAAATTACTTTTTTATTATTACAATGTAAATGTACCTTGTTACCCTGCGTTGTGAAAATTATTGTTGTCAAGTCAACTGATTATGAGGTGTCCCTATTAAATTTTGATGTTTGGCACATAATTCCTCCTTCAAATCTAAAAATATGCCGATATTTAATGTTTGAAATTCATGTTCCCAAATTAAGGGAGGATGTTTATGTAGAATGTAATTAAAGACGTATGCTTCAATCAGAGAGATTAGACGAATTTAAAAAATCAGTCCAGAACAAGTTCAATATTTATAATAGCTTGTTTCTTAATTTGCCATACCAAAATATTGAAAATGTTGGGATGCTGATTCCATTATTGTTAGATCAGGCCGAAAAGGGGTTGAAATCCGGGAAAAATCCACAGGAAATTTTAGACGCTTTCTTTCAAAACTATGCCAAGATAGATTCGGAAAAGGATAGGATAGATTTTATGTTCCGGATTATTCAGTACGTGGAAAGACAGGTGGTGTTGTATGACAGTGTTGAGGATGCGGCTTTCCCAAAGCTTCAGAAACACAGTAGTTCCCTGACTATTGGGGATTATTTTCAGTTAGTGGACAAAAATAAAAGTTGGGACCAGATTTCGGAAAAATTGTCCACCTTTAGTGCACGTATCGTTTTAACGGCGCACCCTACCCAATTTTATACCCCTGCTGTATTGGATATCATTAGTAATTTAAGGAGTCTTATTTTGGAAAACAAGATCAATGACATTGATCTTGTGCTTCAACAATTGGGACTAACCTCCTTGATCAATGCTAAAAAGCCTACTCCATTGGATGAAGCCAAAAATATAATATACATTTTACGAAATGTTTATTATGATGCTGTTGGGGACCTTTATGCTTACATCAAGGATAATATTGGCGATATGGATTTTAATAATCACAACATCATGAAACTTGGGTTTTGGCCCGGTGGGGATAGGGATGGAAACCCTTTTGTAACTTCCAGTATTACCAAGGATGTGGCCGACGAGCTACGTATTACCCTAATGAAATGTTATTATCACGATGTAAAAAACTTACAGCAAAAATTAACTTTTAGGGAACTTCAAGATGTAATTTCCAATTTAAGGGGGCGCTTGTACAATACCATGTTCGATGCCACCAAAGTGTTGCGCTACGATGAAATTATAGAACCCCTTCTTGAAATTAGGTCGATATTGATTAATAAATACCACAAGTTATACCTAAAGGATTTAGATCATCTTATAGACAAGGTTAAGATCTTCAGGACACATTTTGCCACTTTGGATATTAGGCAGGACCATAGCGTTCATACCCAGGTTGTAGAGGCTATTCTAAAGGCCAACGGACTAATTTCAGAAAGTATAGGGGAATTGGATAGGCAGGAATTAATAGATATTTTAATCCATAAGGATATAGATTTGCAAGTCCAGAATTATGAGGAGGATATTGTTAAGGAAACCATTCAAAATATTCTACAATTAAGGGGAATTCAGGAGAAAAATGGCGAGGAGGGTTGTAACCGATATGTTATTAGTAATTCCGAGAGCGTTTTTTCTGTACTTTTTGTTTACGGACTATTTAGATGGTGTGGTTGGGATTCGGATAAAATTACCTTCGATATTATTCCTTTGTTCGAAACCATGAGAGGCATGGAAAGTTCTGAAAATACAATGAACGAATTGTTTGACCTTCCAGAGTATAAAAAGCATCTGGCCCAACGCCATAATAAGCAAACCATAATGCTCGGATTTTCAGATGGCACCAAGGACGGTGGATATGTGAAAGCAAATTGGGAAATCTTTAAAACAAAGGAAAAATTGTCTGCCGTATGCGATCAAAATAATATAAAGGCTATCTTTTTTGACGGGCGTGGCGGACCTCCGGCCCGAGGAGGAGGAAAAACACATAGATTTTATGCTGCACAGACCAAGGATATTGCCAATAATGAAATTCAATTAACCATTCAGGGCCAGACCATAACCAGTACTTATGGCACTAAGGAGCAGTTTATTCATAATTCTGAGCAATTATTAACGGCCGGACTTTCCAATAACTTTTTTGGCAAGGAAAATGTTATTTCCAAGGAATCAAGACAATTATTGGAGGAGTTGTCCGATCTGAGTTTCGAGAAATACGATGCTTTAAAGAATCATGATAAGTTTATTGCATATTTGGAAAACAAGAGTACTTTAAAATACTACCAAAAGGCAAATATAGGGAGTAGGCCAGGTAAAAGAGGCCATAAGAAAAAATTGGAACTCACTGATTTGAGGGCCATTTCCTTTGTAGGTTCATGGAGCCAGCTTAAACAGAATGTCCCGGGTTATTTTGGAATTGGAACGGCTATAAAGATTTTAAAGGACCAAGGAAAATTGGAGGATATAAAAAAATTATTCAAAGAAGTTCCGTTGTTTAAAGCATTGATGCTCAATAGTATGATGTCTTTGGCCAAGTGTTATTTTGAACTGACCAGCTATATGAAGGATGATGAGGAATATGGTGAATTCTGGAACATCCTATATGAGGAATATTTGCTTTCCAAAGAAATGCTGTTACTTATTTCTGAATCCAAGATCTTAATGGAGAAAGAGTCGGTTTCACGTGAATCGGTTAAAATAAGGGAAAACATAGTGTTGCCTTTATTGGTAATCCAACAATTTGCCCTTCAGCAATTGAGTAGGGAATCGGAATATAAAGAATTGTATGAGAAAATAGTAATTAGGTCTTTGTACGGTAACATTAACGCAAGTAGGAATTCTGCTTAATGTTAAGAATACAAAGTAAAGTCTAAATGGCCATAAAAAAGGATATGCCAACATTGTTGGAACTAACCTATCCTTTTTTGTGGCCATCTTATTATTGACCGTTGGTGAAAATTTAATGGATTTTATTTAGTAATATTAGTAGATCGATATAATTTATCAATTTTGAAATCGTTTTAGAGTTAACGGTTTCATTGTTTATATTTGACTATATTGGTATAAGCACAATAATAGCATTGATCCAATACCGATTGGGAATTCTGTTACGATTACAAGGTACTCCCCCCTCTCCTTTCAAGTAGCATTTTAATGTATATAATAAAGCGCCTTACCATTCTATGCGTTATGAGCTTTAGTGGGAATTGAAATAATTCATTGGATTTCTACGTAATATATAAATTGCAATTCCATCTCCCATAGAATGGTTGGGGAATGCACGTTTTATTTTAAGGAGTATTTTATGCCAAAAAACAACATTACTGCACTAAAAAATACATTTAACGATCTATTAAAAAAGGAAGATGATTTTTTCAATTTTGCAGGAGAAAGTTTAATGGATGGTTTATGGTGCTGGAATTTAGCGAATCCTGAAAGGAGCTTTATCAGTAGTAAATTTTCCCAATTGCTCGGTTATACCTCAGGCTCAAATGCTGCCATTGAAATAGATTTTTTATCCTTGGTTCATGTAGGGGATTTAGATCGGGTCCAAAGTGCTTGCCAAGGCCTTATAACCAATTCCCAGAATAAACCACTGAACATAGATGTAAGATTCAGCCATGTGGACGGACATTATATTTGGTTAAACCTCAGGGGCAGCCTGGTTGCTGACGAATCCCAAGATTGCCAAGGTCTTATTGGTGCAGCCCTATGTATAGATAGGTACATGGAGAGCGAAAAACAATTACAGATCAACAAGGATTATTACGAAAATGTAATTAAGGGCGCCAATATAGGGGTCTGGGAAGGTAATCTTGTCACAGGTAACGTTATATGTAATGAAAGATGGGCAGATATGTTCGGATATAGCTTGGCCGAGCTGGAACCATTAACCTATGGTACCTTTTTAAATATGGTTCATCCAGAAGATATAGAGAAGATAGATATTTCCTTGGAAAATCATGTTAAAGAAAGTGGTATTTACGAGGTAGAATTTAGAATGCAACATAAAATGGGGCATTGGGTTTGGGTGCTAAGTCGTGGAGAGGTAACTAAATACGGTGCAGATGGCCTTCCTGAAGTCGTTTCGGGCATACATTACGATATAAGTAATCGTAAAGTCAATGAAATTTTGTTGGAGAAGTACAAGAATCTCTTTGAACGGTCAAGTGAAGCAGCAAAAATCGGATATTGGGAAGTTGATCAAGAGGAAGAAACTGTTTTTTGGAGTAAGGTTGCCAATCAAATTCACGGGGTATCCGAGGAATTTAGTCCAACACTGGAAAAAGGATTGGATTTTTATATTGAAGGCGAGCATAGGGATCGTTTAAAGTTAATTGTGGATAAGGCGCTTACAGAGCCCATGGAGTTTGATGAGCAATTACAACTAAAAACGCAAAACGGTCACTTAAAATGGGTGAGGGTAATAGGGGTCTCCGAACATAGGGGCAATGAGCGAGCAAAGTTGTACGGACTTATCCAGGATATTGATGAAATTAAAAAAGTCCAATTGGAGATTAGATTTCGGGAGGAGCAGTTTAGGCAAACCTTTAATCATTCTGCCATGGGTATGGCCTTAGTAAATAATGAAAATAAATTATTAAGGGCAAACAAAAGTTTATGTAATATTTTCGGTTACACAGAGGAAGAAATGCAAAAGTTAGACCTTGC
This sequence comes from Arenibacter sp. S6351L, assembly GCF_023016025.1. Taxonomy (NCBI): domain Bacteria; kingdom Pseudomonadati; phylum Bacteroidota; class Flavobacteriia; order Flavobacteriales; family Flavobacteriaceae; genus Arenibacter; species Arenibacter sp. S6351L. The sequence goes on from NZ_JALKBB010000005.1 coordinate 137,667, forward strand.
TGACATGGCGCATCCCGAGGACTTAAAATTGAACAGAAAGTATATAGAAGAATTATTTCAGGGCAAGCATAAAAATATAAAATTAGATCACAGGTTTATACATAAAGACGGTACTGTTATTTGGGCCAACATATCTATGTCTGCTATTCATAACGATCAAGGGCAGGTAATACATTATGTTTCCCAAGTGCAGGATATTACGGAGCGTAAGCAAAATGAATTGTTGCTGGCCCATAATGCCCAGGTAATGCAGCGCATCAACGATGCAGTGCGTATAGGAATTTGGGAGCTTGATTTGGGTACAAATAATGTTTATTGGAGTCCTACCATAAAAAGTATGGTAGGGGTTCCAGAAGATTATAAACCAACTTTAGAGGAAGTTTATCCTTTTTTTCAGGAAGGGGAGCATAGGGAAATCCTAATAGAGGCTTTAAGAAGGGCCGTTGAACAGGGAGAGGGATTTGATCTTGAACTAAAGGTGGTTACTACTTCCCAAAGGATATTTTGGTCCAGAACGATAGGAATTCCGGAAATGGTGGATGGGGTATGTACCAGATTATATGGTTTTTTTCAGGATATTGACGAAAAGACAAGGGCCACAAAGGATTTAGCCGTCAAGGAAGAGGAAATGAGGCAAACCTTTGAACATGCCCAGCACGGTATGGCCTTTATCGATTTAAATGGGAACCTACAGAAATCCAACCGCAGTCTTAGCCGTATTATTGGCTATTCTGAGGCAGAATTGCGCAAACTAACCTTGGTAAATATTACTTATCCAGACGATTACGCAAAATCCCAGGCCTTAATGTTCGAGGTATTGGACCAGAAAAGGGACTCTTTCAGTGTAGAAAAGCGGTTTATTCATAAGAATGGTGATATTATTTGGGTTAATCACTCTTTATCAGCCATTAAAAACGATAAGGGGGAATATATACACCTATTGTCCCAGGTTGAGGACATTACCGATCGTAAGAAAAGCGAATTACTACTTATAGAAAATAAAAACCTCTTGGAGCGTTCCCATGAAATAGGGAAGATAGGTTCATGGGTATATTTACCTCAGGAGAATAAGGTGACCTGGAGTGAGAATCTCATAAAAATGTTGGAGGCCGATAACTATAAACCACATAATCTGGAATTCTCAATTGCCAATTACGCCCTTAAAAAGGACCAGGATCGAATTGCGAAAATTATGCATTTGGCGGTAGTGGAGGGCAAAAGTTTCGATTTTGAAGTTGAAATTTTAAGTAAGTCAAAAGGAATATTTTGGACACGTAATATCGGAGTGCCAGAATTTAAAGATGGGAAATGCATCCGGATATCTGGGCTTATGCAGGATATTGACCATGAAAAGCGATTAAAATTGGAGCTTGCTTTTAGTGAGGAAATGTTTAGAACAACTTTTGAGCATGCAGCCATAGGAATGGTTGTCATAGATTTAGAGGGAAGATTGCGAAAGGCCAATCCAAAAATCTGTGAGATATTGGGTTATGGGGAAGAGGAGATTCTTGAAAAATCAATATCGGATTTTGTGCACCCAGAGGATGTGGAAACCGCTAAAGTAATGTTTGAAAGGACCGTTGCTACAAATAGTGGATTTAAAATGGAGAAGCGCTGCAGGCATAGGAACGGAAGTTATATTTGGATTTTTGAGGCAGTAGCTGCTGTAAAGAGTGACAGGGGTGAACTCATGCATTTCGTGGCCCAAATCCAAGATATTTCTGATAAAAAACAAATGACCGAAAATCTAACCGAGCACAACAACCGCCTTACGAATTTTGCACATATCGTTTCCCATAACTTAAGATCGCATACCAGTAATATTTCCATGCTCTTGGATCTGGCATTGCAAGATGATCCCAAAGTACTTGAAAATGAATACTGCCGTAATATTAAGGTCGTTTCGGATAATATGAACGAAACTATTCATCAGCTTAGTGAGATTGTGGAGATAAATTCTCAGGTGAGTTCAACCTTAACCTCTCAAAACCTATTAAAAAGGGTTCAGAAAGCCATGAAGACTGTTGATCCATTGGTTAAGAAAAACGGTGCTAAAATCTATTTGGAGGTTGCAGCCGATATTAATGTAATGGCAGTACATGCCTATTTGGAGAGTATTATTCTAAATATGATTACCAACGCTATAAAATATAGATCTCCAGAAAGACTGCCGGAGTTGAAAATTTCCAGTGGAGTAAAAGGGGAATATGCTTTTTTAAGTTTTGAGGATAATGGCCTTGGGATCGATTTGGACCGGCATGGCTCCAAGCTTTTCGGCATGTACAAAACATTTCACAGTCACCCGGAAGCACGTGGCATCGGACTCTTTATCAGTAAGAATCAGATCGAAGCTATGGGAGGTAAGATCGAGGTAGAAAGTGAGTTAAATAAGGGTACCAAATTCACCGCATATTTTCGAATTGCTTTATAGTGTATAATCTTGCGGTTAGTGATTTTAATAGGATATAAAGCTGTTTTGTATACTTTAAACAATTTGTTAATAAACATTAGAGGTCCTATTTGGGAAAAATAAATTATATTAGTAACCAACAAATTCTATAGGATAACAAGAAATGCATTTTATAAATGCATGAATAAACAATATTTACAGGAATGACGATTAATACAGTATGCATCATTGATGATGATCCTATTTTTATTTTTGGTTCTAAAATACTTTTAAGGAATAATAGTTTCGCTTCAGATTTTCTTGTTTGTCAAAATGGGAAAGAAGCTTTGGATGTAATAACACCTCTGATTGAATCGGAAGAAGGGTTGCCCGAGGTTATTTTTTTGGATTTGAACATGCCCATAATGGACGGATGGGAGTTTTTGGATGAGTTTGGTAAAATATCCCGGGAAAGGGAGATTAGGATATATATTTTAAGCTCATCTGTAGATTCTAGGGATATGGAGCGCGCCAAAAAATATGACATGGTCAATGGTTTTATAGCCAAGCCCTTGACAGATGTAAAGATCAAGGAATTGGCCCAAGAAATTGAAGGGTAGGGTTTCCTTGTGTTTTCAATTTTATAGTTTTGCTGCACTATTAATAGGCATGGCGCACTTTGCATGCCGTTAACTTTGGCCTTGGAACTTAGGTGTTATAACCCTAATATTCTCCAAATATCATAAAGTATTGTTCGGATAGTCTGTTTTTTGCCAAATATATATTAATCCATTAGTATTTTAAATGCCTCTGTATTAATTTAGTGGCCTTGTCAAAATGTCAGAATACAAACCTCCAATATTAATGAGATTATCATTTTGTTTTTTCCTTTCTCTTTCGCTTATCGTTATTTCATGTAAACCATCTTACCAGGAACCTCAAATTTCCCTTGAGGATTATAGGGTGGAAGAGGGTTTTGAACTGGAGATGGTGGCGTCCGAACCCCTTTTGACAGCACCGGTCGCCATAGATTTCGATTCTAAGGGACGGATTTGGGTAGCTGAAATGGCTGGATTTATGGTCAATTTAGAAGGTGATGGGGAAGATTTGCCTAGTGGATCTATTAAAATCCTTGAGGATCTTGACGAGGACGGAATTATGGACCATGCCAAAACCTTTTTGGATAGTTTGGTTATGCCAAGGGCTTTGGCCCTTGTTTATGGTGGGTTGCTTTATGCAGAATCACCTAATCTTTGGTTTGTTGAAATTGAGAATGATAAACCAGTAAACAGAGTGTTGGTAGATTCCCTTTATGCAACCGTAGGAAATCCTGAACATCAGCCAAATGGTTTAATGATGAATTTGGACAACTGGATCTACAATGCCAAATCTAATTTCAGATACCAACGTAAAGATCGGGTGTGGTATAAGGAACCTACTACCCAGAGAGGGCAGTGGGGTATTTCCCATGATAATTTTGGAAGGCTTTATTACAATAATAATTCCACCCAATTATTGGGCGATCATATACTGCCCAATAGGTTGGTCCGCAATAAATATTTTGTTCCAAGAAAAGGTGTTGATGAAACCTTGACCAAAGATCAACGTGTTTATCCGCTTCATGCTGCCTCAGTGAATAGGGGATATGAAGAGGGGGTTTTAGACCAGGATAGTCTATTGGTTAATGTTACGGCGGCCTGCGGACCATTGGTCTACAGGGGAGGAATGTTCCCAGCTGATTATGATCAAAATGTCTTTGTTTGCGTACCTGAGGCCAATTTGATAAAAAGAAATATCCTATCCTTTTACGGAGATCGTGTTGAGGCCAAACAAGCCTGGCAGGGAAAAGAGTTTTTAGCCTCTACGGACGAAGGTTTCCGGCCAGTAAATTTATCCACTGGGCCGGATGGGAATATGTATGTTGTGGATATGCACCGGGGTGTAATTCAGCATTATGCATTTTTGAGCCCTTATTTAAAGAAAATATCGGCCGAGAAAAAATTGGATACCATATTGGATTATGGAAGGATATTAAGGGTTCGGAGTAAGGATAAGCCGGCACGGGAAATTCCTGACCTGGAGACTTTATCTGCATCCCAAATGTTAGTGTTGCTGAAGGACTCCAACGGTTGGATACGTGATAGGGTTCAGCAATATTTGATTCAAAATAAGGACAAAAGTGTTTTGCCTGAACTCAAAAAAATGGCTTTGGACAATACTAGTCCATTGGCCCAATTGCACGCTCTCTATGTCTTAAAAGGCCTTAATGCCCTTTCTTTCGACTTCCTACAAGAGTTGGCTCAAAATGGTGGCCCTGAAGCTGCATCTCATGCTATTGTCCTTTTGGAGGAATATGCTTCTGAAAAAAATGTTCCCAAAGCAAAAGTTCTTTTTGCCGAACTATTGAAAAGGAATGAGCCCATGCTGGATTTGTACCTTTCAACAACAATGGGGATTTGGGCCAAGTACGATCAGGAAGTGTTTTTCTCTTTTATTTATGATTTGTCGAATAAATACAGTGATAATAAAATATATCAGGAAGCCATTGTTAGTGGATCGGAAGATGTCCTTACGGCTCTTGACTCCCAACTTGGAGATCTTGTAAACCTAAAGGATTCGAACCTTGCCAGTCTAACAACTGAAAGCGTTGAGCGTAAAGGAAACGACAAACCTAATTATATTTATTCAACAAAAATTGCAAGAGCGGATTCCAGGACCAATGGAGCCATCCTGTTCCGTCAAATATGTGCCTCTTGCCATTCGTCCAGTGGGGAAGGTATCCACGGATTGGCACCACCACTTGTGGGGTCTGAGTATATTTCTACACATTTGGAACAATTGGGGCTTATTATTCTTCACGGCCTAAAAGGTCCCCTGAAAATTAAAGGGGAATTGTATGATGAGAACCATCAAATGCCAGGCCTTAAGTATAATAAGAATCTGTCCGATAAGGACATCTCGGATATAATATCCTATGTGACCAATGCATTTTCTGTTAACCCTAAGGGTTTAAAACCGGAAAAAATAAAGGAACTTAGGGGAGTCAAATCAAAAGACGGTATGGAATATACCGAAAAGGAATTATACGAGCAGATCGGAAAATAATTAAGGATAGTTTATCCCTATTCTAGGATAAAGCAGGTAGATTAAGAATTAAAATTAAATTACGGTAGTAAGATGAAGACTTTTATAAATGATGATTTTCTTTTGCAGAGCGATTTTGCTAAAACCTTATATCACAATTATGCAAAGGAATTGCCCATAATTGATTATCACAATCATTTACCTCCCCTAGAAATTGATGGGAACCGGGTTTTTGAAAATATAAGTCAAGCTTGGTTGGCGGGAGATCATTATAAATGGCGTGCCATGCGTGCTTTTGGGATAGATGAACACTTTATAACCGGTAATGCTACGGACAAAGAAAAATTTCTTAAATGGGCCGAAACTGTACCTTATACGGTAAGAAACCCATTGTACCACTGGACTCATTTGGAGCTGCAGCGCTATTTTGGGGTGCAGGAATTGTTGGGGCCTGATAATGCGGAGGAAATATATGAGCGTTGTTCGGCAATACTACAGCAAACATCGCACAATACCGTTGGATTGTTGCAACAACAAAAAGTGGAGTCTTTATGTACTACGGATGAATCTATAGACTCCCTTCAATTTCATAAGAGCATCAAGCAAAAAGGGATTTCGCCAAAAGTTTTTCCAACCTTTCGCCCGGATAAGACATTTGCCATAGAGCAGGGGAGTGCCTATGTTGCTTACATGGAAAAATTGGGTCAGGCCGCCAATATTAGTATTACATCGTACAACGATTTGTTGGCAGCTTTGGAAAACCGAATCGACTATTTTCATGCACAGGGAGGTAGGCTGGCCGATCATGGGTTGGAACAATTGTATTATTTCAGGGAAGGTACCTTTATTGCCGAGAGTATATTTAAAAAAGTAATGGAAGGGAAGGCTATTTCTGAGGAGGAGGTCCAATACTTTAAGGCACAGGTGTTGTTGTTTTTGGGAAGGAGTTATCATAAAAAAGGCTGGGTGCAACAATTCCATATTGGCGCTATTAGGGACAATAACAAAAGGCTATTGTCCAAATTGGGCCCTGATACCGGGTTCGATTCCATAGGTGATTTTTCACAGGCACGTGCATTGAGCGGTTTCTTAAATGAATTGGATGGAACGGATCAATTGGCAAAAACTATAATCTATAACCTTAACCCTGCCGATAATGAAGTCATAGCTACCATGGTAGGTAATTTTAATGACGGAAGCGTTAAAGGAAAGGTGCAGTTCGGTTCGGGATGGTGGTTTCTAGATCAGAAAGACGGAATGGAAAAACAAATGAACACGTTGTCCAATATGGGGCTTTTAAGCTGTTTTGTGGGAATGTTGACCGATTCTAGGAGCTTTTTATCCTTTCCAAGACACGAATATTTTAGAAGGATCTTGTGTAACTTAATAGGTAAGGATGTGGTAAATAGTGAGTTGCCGGCAGATGAAAAGTTGTTAGGAAAAATTGTGTCCGATATATCCTATTACAACGCCAAAAACTTTTTCGATTTTAATAAATAAGACCTTTTAGAAGTGATTGTTTAATGCTACTACTTTTAGCTAGAAACAAAAAATGCGCATCCTTTTAAGATGCGCATTTTTTATTGATGTTATAATATTGATAAGAGTTTGGGTCAAGGTTTTCCTATAGGGCTATCATCGCATTTTAGGTCGCCCACTACGTATTGCATACCGTCCAAAAAGAACTGAAGCAATTCCGGATTGTCCATGCTCTGTGCGTTATGTGAAGGGGAGCTATAGAATACCCTGCCTTTGCCATGTCGTTTTATCCAGGACACGTAGATGGTGTTGTCCGTAACTTCTTTACGTACACCTTCCAATTTGTCAGCTTCTATATACAGTAAAGGTCTAAAGTTGTAGTCCGAATAGGCATTGTTGAAAAAATAGGGTTCATCCACGTGGGTAAAGCCCTTCCCTTTAAAGGCCTGTACCATCGGGTGATTAGCATTAACCTCCTTTAGGTGCATTTCTTGTTGTTTTGGATGGTAGTCAAAGCTGCCCCCGGTCATTTTGCTGAATTCCTTGGAATTGTTTTGAACAGTGATAGCACCGTGCATGATCATTAAACCACCGCCCTTTGCAACATAATCCATTAAATTCTTTTCATATTCTGCCGCCATTTTTGCTATGGTGTTGTCATTCAAGGTAGTGTTCTTCTTTAATAGGTCCCAGAACAAGTCACGTTTAGGTCCGGCCGGATTGGAATTGTTTAAAATTATGGCATCGTATTGCTTTAGGTTTTTTTTATCAAAACTATCTATGTCGTGGGCAATGGTAATCTCAAATGCTCCCGATTTTCTAGCCAATATTTTCAGCATTTCGTCATTATGTGGAATGGTCCAATGGTAGAATCCGGTATGCTGTGAAAAAACCAATATTTTCTTTACTTCCGCCTTTACCCTCGGTGCGGATGGAGCCAAAGATTCTATCTTGGCGAGCCATTGGTCATTTATTGGTAATTCTTCTATGCTTTGGGCGAAAATTGTTCCAACAAAAAGGAATGTAATTAATGAGTAAACTGTTTTGTTCATTTTAGATATTTATTAAAGTGTAGATTCTCTTATGATCAATTTATGCCTTAGGGTAATGGAATTTGCAGGATGCAAATCTATGCCCCCGTTTAAATGGCTTATAACGCTTTGTCCGGCCAAAACCCCTAATTCGTAACCTGGGTAATTTATAGTACTAAGGGTAGGGGTGACCAATTCCGAGATAGGGTCATTATTAAATCCAATTATTTTAATATCACCGGGAATTTTATAATTCTCTTTTTTTAATTCTTTAATACAATGAGCGGCAAAAGTGTCGTTGGCTACGAACAGTCCATCAATGGGTATGTCATTATTTTTGATATGCGCAATCACATCTTTAACACTACTTGGGCCAAGATCGGATTCCAGTAAATTGGCCTTGTCAAATTTTAAATTGTGTTTGGCCATAGCTTCTTTAAATCCTTTCAGTCGCTCGGAATAAACGTTACGTTTTAGATTGCCGCTAATATACAGAAGATTTTTGCAGCCCTGTGTTATCAAATGCTCTGTAGCCTCAAATCCGGCCAATTTGTTATCTATTATTATGGTGGAACAATTGGGCAAATTGTGCACCCTATCAATAAAGATAAGTGGTATTTTGTTTCTGATGTAATTTGCAAAATGATCAAAGTCGGTAGTGTCGTAGGCCAAGGATACCAAAAGGGCATCAACTCCACTATCGTAGAGCGTTTTTGCATTTAACTTTTCTTTTTCCATAGATTCCAAAGACTGACTTATAATCAAATTATAGCCGGCCTCATTGGCTATTTTTTCAATCCCCGCAAGAACGGTGGACATGAAAATAGAATTGAGCTTGGGGACAATGACTCCAATGGTATTGGACTTCTGTTTGCTGAGGTTTACTGCAAATTTATTGGTTTTGTAGCCCAGTTCATTGGCTTTTGAAATTACACGATCCTTGGTTTTTTGGCTTATGGATGGATGGTCGTTTAGACTCCTGCTTACGGTTCCGGCCGAAACACCCAGCGTTTTTGCCAGATCGTAAATGGTTATTCTCTTGTCCATATTATTAATTGTTGCACAAACTCTGCAACAATAATACGAATAATATATAATTATTTAATTCAAATCATGAATTAACCATAATAAATACATATTTACGTATATATATTGGTATTAATTGCACAAAAAGTATTTTTTTGATTTAAAAACATTAAAATATTAACGCAATCGGTTGCGTAATAAGTTGCAATTATTTAGATTTGTCAGGAATGTAATCATGATTTGGGTTTGCAGCCATGACTAATATTCAATAACTAACCAACTTTAAACATTTATGTATGAAAAATTTAATTAAAAAAGTTAGGTGCAGGACGTTATTACTTCTAACGTTTCTCTGTACATTATTATCAATGTCCGCTTATGGACAAGATGGTTTTACCGTTTCGGGAACTGTAGTAGATGAGTTCGGTGTTCCTCTGCCTGGAGCATCCATTATTGAAAAAGGAACAACCAATGGGGTGGTTTCTGATTTTGATGGAAATTTTAGTTTTGAGGTAGCCAGCCAAAATGCCACCTTAACTATTAGTTATATTGGTTTTGAAGAGCAGCAAATACCGATTAATGGTAACGATCAAATTAATGTTACTATGCAATCTACTGCGTCTACCTTGGATGAGGTAGTTCTAGTTGGTTATGGTGCAGTTAAGAAAAAGGATCTAACAGGGGCTATTTCACAAGTTGATGCAGCCGCACTTTCCGACCAATCTACCAACTCAGTGACAGACGTGTTGAGAGGGAATGTGGCTGGTCTTAGTATTGGGCTTTCTGCCTCCCCTAAAGGTACTAGTCAAATCCGAATCCGTGGTAACAATAGTCTTAGTGCGGGTTCAAGTCCTTTGATAGTGGTAGATGGAATGATCTATAATGGTGACCTATCCGATATTGCTCCTTCGGATATCGATAAGCTTGATGTGATGAAAGATGCCAGTTCTGCCGCCGTTTATGGAGCAAGGGGGGCAAGTGGTGTTATTTTGGTGACCACAAAAAGAGGGACCAGTGATAAGCCTACCATTAATATCAATACTAGTGTGGGAATGGCCTCAGATGCCTATAAGGAGCGACCATATGATGCACAAGGGTATGTGAACTGGAGAACTGAAGTATTCAAAAGTATCAATCCACAGAATACTATAGATAATCCGGGAAGATATGATGATCCCAACAACTTGCCATCTGGTGTAACCTTGGATCAATGGTTGGCCTATGATGGATCTGCTGGAGACCCCACTAGGGCCTGGTTGAACAGAATTGGTTTTCAGGATGTAGAAATAGAAAATTATTTGGCCGGAAATAGTATCAATTGGTACGATAGGATAATGCAGAAAGGTTTTCGAAATGATATCAATACCAGTATCTCCGGAAGAAACGGTGGGTTAAATTATTATTGGTCCATTGGTAGAACCTCCAATGAAGGTATAATTAACGGAGAAAAGTTTGAGGCATTGCGATCGCGATTAAATTTGGATGCTAAGATCACCGATTGGCTGACTGTTGGAATGAATACCCAATTTGCAAAACGTAATGAAGGTTTTATTGCCGCAGACCGTGGTCAAATAGAAAGATCTTCTCCTTGGGGTTCGGAATTCGATGATGAAGGCAATATACGCTTAAGTCCTCAGGACGATAACGGGGCGGGTGCAGTTAACGCATTTTTGGCTCAAAAGTTTAATGATCGTATAGACTTGGACCATACCTTTAATTCTAGGGTGTATGCCAAATTAAAATTGCCATTGGGTTTCTCCTATGAGGTAGGGTATACCAATCGTTTGGAATTTCGGGAATATTACAATCATGCATCTGCAGCTAGCCCACAAAACGTAGTAGGTTCTGCTGAAAGACAGGTGACCAAGATTAACGAATGGCAGTTGGATAACATTTTACGTTGGGACAAGACTATAGATAAGCACTCCTTTAATTTAATGTTTTTGGTGTATGGGGAAAAATATCAAAGTTATTTCACCCGTGCCAGAGCCAATACATTTGAGCCTAGTGATGCCTTGGGCTATAGTGCCTTGGAATTGGGTACCGTGCAAACAGTGGATAGTGAGGATGAAACAAGTACGGGCGATGCAGTAATGACGAGATTGAACTATAATTACGATTCCCGCTACCTTTTAACGATGACCATGCGTAGGGATGGTTACTCGGCCTTTGGAACCAACAATAAGCGAGCATATTTTCCTTCCATAGCAGGTGCTTGGACCATTTCCAATGAATCTTTTTTTAATTCGGAATTTGTTAATTTCCTAAAACTTAGATTGTCTTATGGGGAAAACGGGAATAGGGATATTGGAAGGTTTACTGCATTATCTAGACTTGGTGCAAACAAATATTTAAACGTGGATGCCGGAGGCAATGTTATTACCGTGCCTACATTCGACAATGGAACCCAGGAAAATACAGAGCTTAGATGGGAGCGTACCAAGGCTACCAATTTAGGGTTGGATTTTAGTTTGGCCAACGGAGTGGTGGAAGGTTCTATTGAGGCTTACCAAAATATTACCAATGATCTTATAGTTACCAGGGAGTTGCCCAATATTATTGGTTTTAACAATGTAACTACCAATTTGGGAGAAATAGAAAATAAAGGTCTCGAATTTACCTTGGCCACCCAAAATTATAACAGGGAGAATTTCCAATGGAATACCAGTTTTAATTTCTCTTTGAACAGGAACAAAATCAGGAAATTATATGGAGATCTTGATGAAAATGGAAATGAATTGGATGACATTACAAATCAGCGTTTTATAGGACAGGCCACTGATGTTATTTGGGGTCAGGAAGCCATAGGTATCTGGCAGACCAATGAAGCTGCCCAAGCTGCTGAGTATGGCGTTTTTCCAGGTGATTGGAAAATAAATGATGTTGATAACAGTGGGGATTTTACCGTGGATGATAATGTTTTCCAGGGACATAGATCACCGCGTTTCAGTTGGGCGATGTCCAATAGATTCACGATGCTAAAGAATTTTGATTTTTCCTTTGAGGTTTATTCCAATTGGGGTCAGAAAAGAGTGTTTAATGAAGCAAAAAACAGAAACGGATTTATAGATAGGACCAACTCCATTCAAACCCCGTTTTGGACACCGGATAATCCAATTAACGATTATGCAAGATTGTTTTCAAGTGATGGTAGTTCTAATTTTGCCATTTGGAGAGATGCTTCATTTATACGTTTAAGTAATATTACCATTGCTTATAGATTTCCAAAACCCCTTCTTGAAAAATTGTCTTTGCAGAGTCTTAGATTATATGCCAACGCTAGAAATGTTGCGGTTTATGCACCTCATTGGGACTTTTACGATCCAGAGCCAACCAACATAGACGGAAGAAATTCCAATGGAAGTACTGATCCAAGTTTGCCTACACCTAGGTTTTTCACCTTTGGAATTGATTTAAGTCTTTAATAAAAAAAATATAACGATGAGAAATATTATATACAACTATAGAAAAGCCTTTTTAAGCTTTACCCTAATTGTGGCCTTTGCCTTTACGGGCTGTGAGGAAGAATTCTTGGATGCAGATCCACAATCGTTCTTCACTCCAAGTAATGCCCTAAATACGCCGGAAGGATTAAATAGCCTTTTGTCACAGGCTATGAGAAATTTAAGAGCAGAGTTTTATGGAGATGGTGCACCAATGATTACAGAGAATATCTTTTCTGAGGTTTCAGTGGAAGGAACAACGGATAAATCAGGTCCTGCCCAGGACTTAAATCTATTGATTTTGCCAGATGCGAACTTGAATAGTGCCAACTTTAACCGAATAGGATGGTTTTGGGAGGAATTCTATAAAGGAATTAAATATGCCAATACCGTTATTGGAAGATTGGATGACGCAGAGTTTGAAAGTGATGCGCAAAAAAATGATATTTTGGGTCGTGCTTTGTTTCATAGAGCTTATAGGTATTATAGGTTGACACAGCAGTTTGGGGATGTTCCCTTAATATTGGAAGAGATTACCTCGGCACGCTTGGATTTTGTTACCACAGCTAGAGAGACCATCCTAAAAAAAATGCAGGAGGACCTCAATCTAGCGGTTCCTATGGTGAACGCAGTTGCCAACAACGGTGATATTAATAAAGATGCAGTTTTGCATCTACTGACAAAAGTTAACCTTGCTCTTGGTGATTTCGATGCCGCTATTACTTCCTCTACCCAAATAATCAATGGGGGTACACATGCACTTACCACGGATAGGTTTGGCATTGATGCAGGTAATGCAGCAAAGGATGTAACTTGGGATTTACATCGAGTGGAAAACAAAAGTATTCCGGGTAACACTGAGGGAATATTGGTTGTTATAGATAGGTTGGGTTATGAGGACAACGGTGACTATGCAGGTGGCACCAGTATTCAAAGACAAGCAGTTCCACTTTGGTGGCGCTTTATTAACACTCCGGATGGCCAGAATGGTATGTCCGATGCCCCAGGGATAGATATTGATCAAGTTACGGCAATAGGTAGGGGTATTGGTAGAAATAGGGGTACACATTATAGTACCAAAGAGATTTGGAAAGATGCAAATAATGACCAACGGCATAAGTTGGGTAATTGGTACGATATGGAAGATTTAGTGTACAATGCACCTAGTCTACAAAGTTCTGGAAACTCTTATTATGGAAAGAATTTGGAGCTTTATTTGCCCAATGGAACTCCACTTTGTTCAGATACTATAAGGAATTGGTATGGCTTTCCACATTATAAATTTTTTGTTCCAGATCCTTTAAATGTAAAACCAGCAGGAGGTCACGGCGATTGGTATGTATATAGGGTTGCGGAAACATATTTGTTAAGGGCCGAGGCTTACTTCTGGAAAGGAAATTTAGGTGCTGCGGCAGATGATATCAATGTTGTGAGAAGAAGGGCGGAGGCAGATGAAATTACTGCTACCGATGTGGATATAGCTTATATCTTGGATGAGCGTGCACGTGAATTGTATTATGAGGAAGGTAGGAAAACTGAACTCACACGCATTGCCTATATTTTTGCTAAGACGGGTAAAGCAGCATACAATGGTAAGACCTATAGTTTGGATAATTTCTCTACCGATAATTTTTGGTATGACCGAATAATGGAGGTTACCGACTTTTACAATAAGGGTGTGAAAACTATTCACGGTGATGAATATACCATGAGTCCTTATCATGTGTTGTGGCCAATCCCTGCTTCGGCAATTAATGCCAATACACAAGGGATAATAAATCAAAACGAAGGATATCCCGGAGCGGAAAATAATATTCCACCACTGACCACTATCCCTGAATAATATTAGAAGAATTGAGTTAATTAGTTTTTTGTAAATTCCATCCTTTAAACCTATTTAAATGAAGTATGTATTTCTTGGTTATATTTTAATGTTGTTATTTTCATGTAATAACAAAGAAGCGTATAAGTTTGAAATAGCCGAGAAGGATGGAATTACTCAAGCCTCTCCAATTTCTTTAAAAGTTGATACTTTAGGGTTGGGAGATGTGGGCGACCAAAGTAATTTGGCTTTGAAGAATAATGGCAAACAGATACCTTTTCAATTTGACAAGGGTCAAAATAAACTATGGTTTGTTCATTCGCCCAACAATAGCAGTTCTTATGAAATAGTAAAGGAAGTGGTTAAAACCCAGGGCTCGGAAGGAGTGAAAACGGATAAAAGCAATGGAAACCTTCAATTGTTGAAAGGTTCCGTTCCGTTGCTAACCTATAGATATGGAATGACCTATCCTCCAGAAGGTGTGGATTCCATCTTTCGGAAATCCGGATACCTCCATCCTTTGCTTTCTCCCTCGGGAGATACCCTTAGCCGAATTCAACCTCCGGACCATTACCATCATTATGGCATATGGGGGCCGTGGACACATACCCGGATTGAGGGGGAACGCGTCGACTTTTGGAATTTGGTGGAACGACAAGGGACGGTCCTTTTTAAGGATTTTAATGATACTTATTCTGGAGTCGTATATGGAGGTTTCAATGCCCGTCAAGAACATATTAATTTGAAAGCTTCCGAGGATAACCGAATAGCCTTGAACGAAGATTTGGACGTTAAGGTGTGGGACTTGGATCGCCCGGATAGGTATATGGTAGATTACACATCTAATTTTTCTTCCCCCTTAAAGAACGGTATTCTTTTTGAAGCCTATCGTTATGGAGGAGGTTTAGGAATGCGTTTTACGGAACGGTGGCATAAGGATAATTGTACGGTGCTTACTTCGGAAGGCAACGATCGCCTTACCGCAGATGGTACCAACGCCCGCTGGTGTATGGTAACCGGGGAGTCTGCAGATGGTAAGGGAACCAATGGTGTTTTGTTTTTAAGTTATCCGGAAAATAGGTCCCACCCAGAGCCAATGCGTATATGGCCCATTGATGGAAATGGGGGCAGGGGAGATATGTTTTTCGAATTTTGCCCGATACGTCATGAGGAATGGAAAATTGAGCCCAATACAGACTACAGTCTAAAATATAGGATGGTGGTTTTTGATGGCGAACTTACGGCTGAGGAAGCGGAATCTTATTGGAAGAGTTTTGCGGAGATGCCCAGAATTGTTAATAATTAAATATGGGGACAGGGGGGAATACCCGTGTTTTCAACCAAATAATTTGTGAATTAAATTAAAATCAAAAAAGATGCAAAGAAGAAAATTCATTAATAACTCCCTATTGACCACTGCAGCCGTAGTTGGATTTCCAACTATAGTTCCTGCAAGTGTATTTGGCAAGAACGCACCGAGCAATAAGATTAATATTGGGCAAATTGGTTGTGGACGTATTGCCCGCGACCATGATATTCACGATACCATCAGGTTCGACCAATCCCGTTATGTTGCCGTATGTGATCTAGATTCCAATAGGGCAGCCGATGCTAAGGTTTTGGTGGATAAGTTCTACAAGGAGAAAACGGGGAAGGATAAATACATGAATACCAAAATCTACGATGACTATCGTGAAATGTTACTCAATAAGGACATAGATGCCGTGGTTATCAGTACCCCTGACCACTGGCATTCCCAGCCGGCAATGGAAGCGGCATTGGCTGGAAAGGATATATACCTGCAAAAACCTACATCGCTAACCGTGAGGGAAGGTCAACAGTTGCGTGCCGCCGTTCAAAAAACGGGCGTTATACTTCAAGTTGGAACACAGCAAAGAGCCATGCCCCAATTTCGGGTGGCTGCCGAGCTGGTCAGAAATGGTCGTATTGGTAAAATACATACGGTTAAGATCGGACTTCCAGGAGATCCTGCCGGACCGGAAGCACCTGCAATGCCGGTACCTAAAAACTTAAATTTTGATATGTGGTTGGGGTCAACTCCAGAGGTGCCTTATACCGAAATTGGTGTGCACCCGCAACAGGGTTATAGTAGGCCGGGGTGGCTTCGCCTAAGAAGTTACGGTGCAGGAATGATCACAGGGTGGGGACAACACCATTATGATTCAGCGGCATGGGGAATGGACACCGAACTAACAGGGCCAAAATCTGTAGAGGCTTTGGCAGAATTCCCGAAATCGGGTCTGTGGAATGTACATGGCGATTTCTTTGTAAAACACGAATATGACAACGGAATTACGGTCTATACCAGTGGCGGTTATACCAATGGAATACGTTATGAAGGTACCGATGGTTGGATCTTTGTATCCCGAGGTGCTTATACGGCTTCTGCTTCGGATCCGGTAGATCAGGAAAAGAGCAGTAAAGCCCTTAATGCCTCCGATCCTAAAATATTGGAATCGGTAATTGGTGAGAATGAGATCAATTTGGAGAAGATCGATGATCAGCACGGGAACTGGTTGGATTGCATTAAAACACGTAAGGCACCTATTTCACCCATTGAAAAAGGGCATAAGGCCTGTGTAACTTGTCTGATTAGTGATATTGCCATGCAATTCGATAGAAAATTGGAGTGGGACAACGAGAAAGAGATGTTTATTAATGATGACGAAGCCAACGCCATGTTGCACAGGGAGCAGAGAAAACCTTACGGGACCGACTTTGTGAAAATTTAGTAAACATGTTGTATATTGAATGATGTAAAAATAATCCCTCCTTTGGTCAAAATAACTTGAGCCAAGGAGGGGTTTGTCATTATTCATAAAAAAAATCAATAAATGAAATATAGTGTATCGACCTTTCTTTTGGTATTATTTCTTAGCTGTGGTCAAAAAAAAGAAGAAGTGAAAGCAACTGCTGATAGTGCTCCTGACAAGGTAAGTTTAATGACTTTGGATCCAGGGCATTTTCATGCCGCCTTGGTTCAAAAAACAATGTATAATGCAGTAGATTCCACCATTTATGTTTTTGCTCCCGAAGGGCCGGAGGTAAACGATTTTTTGAACAAAATTGAAGCCTACAATTCAAGGTCGGAAAACCCTACCCATTGGAAGGTGAATAGTTATTTCGGGGATGATTATTTGGAAAAAATGATTGCCCAAAAACCTGGCAATGTCATGGTAGTTGCCGGTAAGAACTCCAAAAAGATAGATTATATTTTGGCCGCAGTAAAAGCTGGGTTGAACGTTTATGCGGATAAGCCGTTGGTGATAAATCCGGAAGGTTTCCAAAAACTGGAGGAGGCCTTCAAAATAGCAGAGGAAAAGGGGGTCATGATCTACGATATTATGACCGAGCGTTTTGAGGTTACTACTGGAATGCAAAGGCAGTTTTCCATGTTGCCCGATGTATTTGGCCAAGCGCTGGAAGGAAGCCCTGAGGAACCGGCCATTATTAAGGAAAGTGTGCATCATTTTTTCAAGTACGTTTCAGGACAGCCATTGGTGAGACCGGCATGGTTCTTTGATGTGAATGAAGAGGGTGAAGGAATTGTAGATGTAACTACCCATTTGGTGGATTTAGTGCAATGGGAGCTTTTCCCGGACGAGATTATTAACCGCTCGGACATAGAAATGGTTCATGCAAAGCGTTGGCCAACAATCTTGACGTTGGAAGAGTTTAAAAGGGTTACCGGTTTGGAGACTTACCCGGATTACCTTAAAAAGGATTTGGATGGCGATAAACTTAAGGTGTACTGCAATGGGGAAATGTTGTATAAAATTAAGGGGAAGTATGCCAAGGTTTCTGTGATATGGAATTATGAAGCGCCCGAAGGAACAGGGGATACCCATTATAGTATTATGAGGGGAACTAAAAGTGACCTTATCATTAAACAGGGGGCGGAAGAAAATTATAAGCCTACCTTATATATTAAATCCAAGGGTGGGGAAAATTTTGATAATATCATAGCCGAGGCAATAGAACTGCATATAAACTCGAAATTTGCGGGAACTAAAGCAGAAAAAGTGTCAGAGGATATGTGGAAAATCAATATTCCCGATGAATTTAAAATTGGTCATGAGGCACATTTTGCCCAAGTAACCCAAAATTATTTACGGTATTTGGAAGAGGGTAAATTGCCCACTTGGGAGGTGCCCAATATGATTACCAAGTATTACACAACCATTGAAGGTTATAAAATGGCTAAAAAATAAGACCCTGAAATTTTCATTAAGACGTAAAGGTATTGGCTGAACTAGGCAAATCTTTGCGCAATTGGCCAAGGGTAAATATTGGATATTATGTTTATTATTGTGCCCTTGTGTTATATTTGGGTTTTGTTAAAATAGAATTATAAAAAATAGAATTGATGAGTGAACTTTTTTCGATTGAAAATAAAATTTATGCCCTATCCGGAGCAACTGGAACTTTAGGAGGGTCAATTGCCAAGTATCTTGTAGAAAATGGAGCCAAGGTATTGCTTTTGGGCAGGTCTTTGGATAAGCTGGAGGAAAAGTGTAAGGAATTGAATGCAATTGCTTCCAACAGTGCGCATTTGTTCGTTTTGGATGTGATGGACGAAAAGCAATTAACCGAATTGAAGAATTCTATAATCACCAAGTTTAAGAAGTTGGACGGACTGGTAAATTTGGCAGGAGGAAACATTCCTGGGGCTACTTTAAAACCAGATCAGACGATTTACGATATTGAGCTGGGAGATACCCAAAAAGTAGTGGATATAAATTTGTTCGGTACTGTAATTCCAACTATAGTGTTAAGTGAAATTATGGCCAAACAAGGTTTTGGATCCATAGTAAATATATCTTCCATGGCGGCCAAACAGACTATTTCACGAGTGTTGGGCTATTCCATGGCCAAGGCAGGAGTGGATATTTTCACCAAATGGATGGCCAATGAACTGGCGTCCAAGTTTAGTGACAAGATAAGGGTTAACGCCATTGCACCAGGATTTTTCATCGGAAATCAGAATAGAAGACTGTTGACCAATGAAGATGGATCCTTTACGGACAGGGGAGAAAAAATTATTACCAATACCCCTATGGGACGTTTTGGGGATGCCTCCGAACTCAATGGAATGGTACATTATCTGCTAAGTGATGCATCTTCATTTGTAACTGGTACCATTTATGATATCGACGGCGGATTCAGTTCATTTTCCGGAGTATAGTCCATGCAATATTTAAAAAGGACACTTAGGTGGTTCGGGCCCAGTTTTGGAGTGTCCCTAAAGGATATAAAGGAGCTAGGTGTGGAGGGCGTAGTCACGGCATGCCACCAAGTGCCCATTGGAGAGGTTTGGTCTACTGAAGTTATAAGGGGTGTCCAAAAGGAAATAGAGTCCAATGGCTTGGAATGGTCCGTAGTGGAAAGTGTTAATATCCATAAGGCTATTAAATACGGTTTGCCCGAAAGGGACATCTACATTCATAATTATATTGAGACCCTTAAGAATTTGGCAGAGAACAATATTAAGGTGGTCTGCTATAACTTTATGCAATTGATAGATTGGACCCGTACCCATTTAAATTTTGTACTTCCAACCGGGGCTATAAGTTTATTGTACGACCCTGTGGCTATTGCTGTATTTGATTTGTACATCTTGCAAAGGGATAGGGCAGCTGAGGTCTATGGAGATGAAATGGTCAATAAGGCCGAAAAGTATTATAATGCGTTGGGCCAAAAGGGACGTGAGCTACTAAAAAATGCTGTCTTGGCAGGGATGCCTGGTTCCAAGGTGGCCATTCCCCTTTCCGATTTTAGGTCCACCCTTGAAGAAGTCAGTAAGATTGAAAAATCGGTCCTTAGGGAAAATCTGGCATATTTTTTAAAAGCGGTTATTCCCGAGGCCGAAAAGTTGGGTGTAAAAATGGCCCTGCATCCAGATGACCCACCATTTCCTGTTTTTGGTATTCCCCGTATTGCTTCTACCTATGAGGATTTAAAATATATCCTGGATTGTTTTCCTTCCCCAAGTAACGGATTAACCTTTTGTTCAGGTTCTTTGGGAGCAGTAGCTTCCAATGACCTTCTAAAGATTATTAGGGATTTTGGACCTCAAATTCATTTTTTACATCTAAGAAATGTGTCTAGGGAAGAAGACGGTAGTTTTTATGAGGCTGCCCATTTGGATGGGTCCCTGCCTATGCCCAAGATAATGCTGGAGATTGTTAAGGAGCAACTAAGGAGACATGAAAGCGGATTTGGAGAAGTGGCCATTCCTATCAGGCCAGATCACGGACATGTTTTGTTGGATGATAAAGAAAGAAAAGATGAGTTCTACTCTGGATATTCCCTTATTGGGAGAGCCATCGGAATGGCAGAGCTTTATGGGTTGGAAAAAGGCATCAGGGAAATGCTTATAGAAGCTACATAGTGAAAATTTAAAATGAAGAGGAGATAATTAAGGAAGACGCAATTATTTGGCTAGAATTGTAAGGAATTGTTGCTAAAGTTTAAAAAAAGAGTATTTTTAGGCTTTGGAAATAAAATATAAAAGACAATTGCGTTAACGTTAACGTCCAAATTAAAAAATGTATATGCAAGTTTATAAACCCCTAATGAGAAAAGTAGTTATTGCGATTGGTGTTTTGGCATGTTTGGGCTTATATTCTTGTTCAGATATTACAGATCATAAAACCTTATTCTTTGCCCACTCCCTACCAATAACCCATCCGGTCCATAAAGGCATATTGGCCATGCAAGAGGCTCTTCATGAAAAATCGGGAGGTAAGTTGCAGATCAAGATATTTCCCGATGGCCAGTTGGGTACAGAAAGGGAGGTCTTGGAGTTGTTGCAGATAGGCAGTGTGGCCATGACCAAGGTAAGTGCGGCCTCCATGTCCAGTTTTTCACCGGAATATAGGGTATTGGGAGTTCCTTATTTGTTTAGGGACAGTGAACATATGTTTGGGGTATTGGAAGGACCTATAGGAAAGGAACTCCTGGAAGGGGGCAGTGAATATTTGCTACGTGGCCTATGTTTTTACGATGCTGGTAGTAGAAGCTTCTATACCTTGGACGGTTTTATAAAGACACCAGAGGATTTAAAGGGTAAAAAGATTAGGGTAATGAACGACCAAATGGCCGTTAATATGGTAAACGACCTAGGTGGCTCCGCCACTCCCATGGCCTATGGTGAACTATATACCGCCTTGCAACAACGGGTGGTAGATGGTGCGGAGAACAATGTTCCTTCATTTGTGACCTCCAATCACTACGAAGTATGTAAATTTTATACCCTGGACCAACACAGTATGGTACCAGATGTTGTTGTGGTAGGTACCAAGTTTTGGGATACCTTGAGCGATATAGAAAAGGGTTGGTTACAGGATGCGGCGGACGACAGCGTAAAAAAACAAAAAATATATTGGCAGGAAACCGTAGAGGAAGGAATGGAGATCTTGGAAAAGGCCAATGTGCAGATTTATAATCCTGATAAAAGTCCCTTCGTAGAAAAGACCAAGCCTATTTTGGAGGAATTGAAGAAGGATCCAAAAATGAAGAAAATAATCGACCAAATTAACAATCAATAATGCATACGACGTACAGAATATTGAATAAGGCCATTGAAGGATTGTTGGTACTAATATTTAGTTTATTGGTACTGGAC
Source organism: Arenibacter sp. S6351L (assembly GCF_023016025.1). Taxonomy (NCBI): domain Bacteria; kingdom Pseudomonadati; phylum Bacteroidota; class Flavobacteriia; order Flavobacteriales; family Flavobacteriaceae; genus Arenibacter; species Arenibacter sp. S6351L. Next base: position 159,589 of record NZ_JALKBB010000005.1, read on the forward strand.
GTGGTTTGGCAGGTAGTTTCCAGATATGTAGTGGGTCAATCCAGCTCCTTTACGGAGGAGTTTGCCAGATTTTCATTGATCTGGTTAACGGTCTTGGGTGCCGCTTATATCAATGGACAAAAGGAAGGACATCTTTCCATGGATTTTTTATTGTCTAAGCTTCCGGCGGACAAACAAAAAAGGAGACATAGGATAATACAGGTAGTGATGGCTGTTTTTGCCTTGGTTATTATGGTTATCGGCGGAGGTAATTTGGTGTACACCACCTTAAAGTTGGGGCAGTTATCCCCTGCTTTACTGGTGCCACTTGGCTATGTTTACGCTATTGTACCTATTTGTGGTCTTATGATCATTTTCTTTTCCATATATCACATTAAAATAACCTTTAACGCCAACAACAATGAGTATTGAAACCATAAGTATCCTAGTATTGTTTATTAGTTTTATGGGCTTGTTGGCCTATGGGGTGCCTGTGGCATATGCCATTGGAATATCTACAACGATTACCTTATTGATCAATATAGCCTATATGCCCGCTACTACCACGGTTAGTCAGAGAATGACAACGGGTATCGATAATTTTGCACTATTGGCCATTCCTTTCTTTATCCTGGCTGGGGAAATTATGAACCGTGGGGGTATTGCCAATCGTTTGATCGATTTTGCAAAATCGCTAATAGGAAGTTTGCCTGGAGGATTGGCATATGTTAATATTATTTCCGCCATGTTGTTCGGGGCAATTTCAGGTTCGGCTATTGCTGCAGCATCGGCCATTGGGAGTACACTTACGGAAAAGATGGCGAAAGACGGTTACCCCAGGGAATTTAGTGCTGCCGTAAATATTAGCTCATCAACCACTGGTCTTTTAATTCCGCCTAGTAACGTATTGATAATTTTTGCCTTGGCCAGTGGAGGTACGGCTTCGGTAGCGGCATTGTTTATTGCGGGTTATATTCCAGGGATTTTGGTTGGACTTGCCATAATGCTGATGGTATATTTTTACGCCAGAAAAAAAGGTTTGCCAAAGGAAGAAAGGGTAAGTTTTAAAAAGCTGTTCCACGATTTCAAGAATGCCATTTTAAGTTTAACCTTGTTGGTTATTGTAGTTGGTGGAATTGTGGCAGGAATTTTTACCGCCACGGAAGCAGCTGCCATTGCTGTAGTTTATGCAGTTTTACTCGGATTTGTGAATAAGGAGCTTAAGTTTGCCGATTTTAGGCCAATACTACTCCGCAGTGCCAAAACAACGGCCATTGTAATGTTCCTGATTTCAACATCTATGGCTATGTCCTGGTTGTTCTCGTTCGAGTCTATTCCGCAGTCATTAACGGGCTTCCTTTTGGAATCTGTAAAAAATCCATTATTGGTACTTCTTTTTATAAATATCACCTTGCTTGTGGTAGGCACGTTTATGGATATGACCCCAGCGGTACTTATCTTTACACCTATATTTTTGCCTGTAGTTATGGCATTGGGGATGCACCCGGTACAATTTGGAATGGTAATCGTTCTCAATTTGTGTATAGGGGTATGTACCCCTCCAGTAGGTACTTTACTTTTTGTAGGTAGTGGTGTTGCCAAGGTACCTGTAACAAAAGTTATAAAGCCATTACTGCCCCTTTTGGCAGCAATGACTACCGTATTGTTGATCCTTACCTATGTGCCGGAACTTTCCTTATGGCTGCCTAGAGCTTTTGGGTTGATCGATTAATAATCATACACTTATAAAATTTACAAGTCCCTATTTCTTAAATGAGATAGGGATTTTTTTTGTTTGGCACCTGTCTTTTTGGTTAATCCCATTTGTTCAATTCTTTTTTTTTGTACCACATGTTTACAAATTGTTAAGAAACATCTTGGATGCTTCTGAATTTATATTCCTCTATTTCAGCCAAGTGGCGTAAACGTCTCTTTTAGCCAACGGTTGTTATAGTCTCCCTTAACGAAATCTTAATTATTTGTTATCAATAAATTTGATTATAAGTAAATATTTTAACATTTATTTGTCAAAAAAAATGACTTATATGAAATAATTTAATATTTTAGGTCAAAATTTAAACTATAAGTAAAAATTATTTTTGAATTATTTTAACTAAACAAACCAACAATGAACAAAAGAAAAACCAAATTATTAGGGCTGATATTTTCTGCTGGAGTGGCACAACTCTTATCGGCGAATATGTCGGAAGATAACCTGGACGCCAGAAAGGTGGCCCCAATTAATGTGGAAACTAACTGGCAACAGCTAATTACGGGAACGGTCATGGATGAAGATGGCGTCCCCTTATCAGGGGCTTCTATCTTGGTTAAAGGAACAACCAATGGGGTAGTGGCTGATTTTGACGGGAAATTTAAAATAGAAGTTGCGCCAAATAATATTTTGGTGGTTTCTTATGTGGGTTTTGAAACCAAGGAGATTAAGGTAGGAATTGAAAAAGAACTAAATGTCACATTAGCTGCTGGTAATGCTTTGGAAGAGGTTGTTATAACTGCCCTAGGCATCAAGAAAGAGAAAAAGCGCATAGGCTATGCCACTCAAGAGGTAAAGGGGGTAACACTCCAAAAGGCAATTACACCAAATGTTCTGGAATCCATGTCGGGAAAAGTGGCAGGGCTTACCGTGATAAGTAATGGTGCTGATTTCTTCTCCGACCCAAGCATATTCTTACGGGGAGAGAAACCCATATTGGTGGTAGATGGTGTGCCGATGCCTGATACTGATTTTTGGAATATTAGTTCGGACGATATAGAGAACATTACCGTTTTGAAAGGTGCTGCAGCTTCTGCCCTGTATGGCTCATTAGGTAAATTCGGTGCTCTTCAGATTACAATGAAGTCTGGAAAAGGTATGGATGGCACTAGGGTTAGTGTGAACAGCTCCACTACATTTCAGACTGGGTTTTTAAGGATTCCAAAGGCTCAAACACAATATGGTCCTGGGAATACTGGGAGATATGAATTTGGTACTGGGGCTGCAGGAGGCGGAGGAGTCAACGACTATGACTATTCCATATGGGGCCCAAAGTTTGATGGTAGACTTATAAAACAGTCAGATTCGCCCATTGATCCGGTTACAGGTGAACGTATTCCGACCCCATGGATCTCAAGGGGTCCAGACAACCTAGGAAATTTTGTGGAAACGGGCTTGGTGACTTCCAACAATGTTTCTATACAATCTGGCTCCGAAAAGGGAAATTATGTAATATCCAACTCTTACAAACATGCCAAGGGTTCTATTCCGGGTCAAAAATTGGACATTAATACCCTCCGTCTTTCAGGAACTTTAAATGTTTCCGACGCCATATCGGTAGATGCCTCCTTACAGTACAACTATCAATATTCCGATAATAGGATCAGGGGCTCATATGGCCCAACATCACCAATTTATTTGTTGAGTATTTGGGGAGGAGCCAATTTCGATGTAAGAAATTTGGAACACGTCTGGGTTCCGGGAAAGGAAGGGATAAAACAGGACTTCGTTGAAAATTGGCGTTACAATAACCCATATGCATTGGCGTATAATTGGAAAAAACCATGGACTAAAAATGATATCCTTACCTATGCCAAAGTAAATTTTAAGATTTCCGACAAAATTAATGCCTTTGTAAGAAGCACGCTAAGTACGTATTCCTTAACAGACAATGAGGAGATTTCAAAAGATATTTACAATTATGATATTCCGGATAGAGGTGGTCGATTTAGATATAATGCTTATCGCTATTTTGAAAATAACACAGATTTTTTACTGACCTATAATGATAAATTTTTTAATGAAGATATAGGTTTAGAGGCTACAATTGGTGCCAATCAGCGTTATCTGAAGAAGGAGGAGGAACATGCATCTACAACTCAACTTATTGTTCCTGAGGTATTCACCCTGCAGAACTCTGTTGATCAGGTTACTCCAACTAGTTACAAATATAAACAAGGTGTTTATAGTGCATATGCGGTAATGGACTTTTCGTACAGAAATCAAATATTTTTTGGGATGACGGGAAGAGTGGATAAATCCTCTACACTGCCCGAAGCAAATGATACATTTTTCTATCCCTCGGTATATTCCAGTATTGTGCTAAGCGACATGATTAAAATGCCAAGTTTTATAAGTTATTTAAAATTAAGAACGGCATATGCGCAAGTTGGAGGGGATTTGGGTATCTATGAAGCTACCAATTCATATTCTACAGGAAGATATAGGAACTTGCCAACAGCCAATTTCCCGGCTACATTGGAGAATCCAAATTTAAGGCCATCGTTTACAAACTCCTTTGAATATGGCTTTGAAATGAAATTTTTCAATAGTCGTTTGGGAATCGATTTTTCATATTACGAAAATCAGAACGGCCCACAGATTTTTACCCAGCCATTTTCCAATGCCTCTGCCTATGACGGGGTATTGTTGAACGGTAGGACTACTGAACGAAGGGGGATGGATTTTTCTATTAGGGCAATTCCGGTTAGGACAAAAGATTTTAATTGGTCGGCCATTATAAATTTTGATAAATCAAAAAACTACCTCACCTCATTGCCGCCTTTGCCAGATGGAACTATTCCCGAATGGGAAGGTGCTTCAGGGGATAACTTCAGGAACAAGGTAGGGACGCCAATAGGGGATTATTTTTACTATGTATGGGAAAGATCTCCAGACGGTCAACTTATTATCTATGAAAATGGTCTGCCTAAAAGAACAGATTTTAAGGTAAATACAGGAAATACACAACCCGATTTCATTGCCAGTATTAATAATTCATTTTCCTATAAGAATACATCCTTAAGTTTTTTGTTTGATGGCAGATTCGGAGGTATAACCCAGGACGCCTATGAACGAGATCTATGGAGGGCAGGGGGTCATCCGGATGCCATACACCCAGAAAGGGAGCTATCAAATATAGCCTATGTTAATGGAGGTGATGCCAAAACCATGCAAATTGAAGGAGTAAGGATAGTGTCGGGGGAGGCTACTTATGATCCTGACGGGAATGTCCTAACGGATACAAGGGTCTTTGAGCCCAGTACTTATATGGTAGATTACCAATCTTGGGCAAGCCGTTATAAGGCGGATTGGCCCAGTGTTATAAAGGATAAAACCTTTATTAAATTAAGGGAAGTAGTGTTGAGCTATGATTTTGGCAACAAAATATTGGATAAGACCTTCATGGATTCAGCATCCATCTCTTTTGTAGGTAGAAATCTATGGTATTGGACCAAGGATGATTATTACGGTGACTTAGACACCTATACCCTTACACAAGGAGATACTGGTTTGCAATTGCCTTCCCAGAGGTCTATTGGTTTTAACCTAAATGTTTCATTTTAATACAACTAATCATGATAAAAAATATAATTTTCAAATCAATTCTGATAGTATTCCTTTTGGGGTCGGTAATTAGTTGTTTGGATTATGAGGATTTAAGAGAAAATCCCAACGAACCCAATTCCGTACCACCAAGTTTAATTTTTACAACCTTGGTCCCTGGGGTTACAGGTTCATTTAGCGATACCTATGAAAAAATGCAGTATCATTTATGGATTGCTACCGATAATGTTTTTTCCCCTAATTTCAATAATGGCTTTAATGGAAGCTTTGATTATTCTTCTTTAAGAAATATCATTCAAATGACCAAAGAGGCCGAGGCGGCAGGGGCTCCGGCGTATGCCATAATAGGGAAGTTTCTTAAGGCACGAATGTTCATTGAAATGACCAGGAGAATGGGCGATATACCCCTATCCGAAGCTGGTCTGGGGGCGGAAAAGCCTCAACCAAAATACGATTCCCAAAAATCAGTATATATACAATGTTTAGATTGGTTGGATGAGGCCAATTCAGAGCTGGGGACTTTTATTACTGCAAATCCAGGGGTAAACATAGAAGGGGACCCCTACTATAATGGAGACCTAAAACAATGGCAGAAATTGATCAATGCCTATACCTTGAGGGTTTTGTTGTCCTTGAGCAAGAAAGAGAATGATGCAGATGTTAATGTAAAGGGCCGTTTTGCCAGTATATTGAATAATTCGGACAACTATCCCTTATTAACTGGATTGCAAGACAATGCACAATTGACTTATAGTAACGAGGATGGGTTTCGACAGACCTATAATCCGGACCAAGCCGTTTATAGGGATGCGGTTGTATATGTTAGTACCTATATTGACCTGCTTAAGGGTAAAGAAGATCCCAGACTGATGAAAGTGGCCGATCCCACCAAAGATGCCTTGGAGGCCAATCCAATTGAGGCTGAGGTTCGGGCTGATTATGATGCCTATGCAGGTGCGGACATCTCCGCAGCGGCAACTGAAAATTCCGCCAAAAAATTGGATGGAGATTTTTCATTTCCAAATTTCGAAAAATATTGGAACTATGTTGGCCAACCGGGTGTCTTTATGAGTTATTGGGAACAGGAATTGCATATAGCCGAGGGGGCACATAGAGGCTGGGCTTCTATTGATGCCAAGACGCATTATGATAACGGAGTTACTGCTTCCATGGAATTCTATAGTGTAGATGCTTCTGAAATTTCCACTTATTTAGCGGCTAAGCAACCTTATATTACAGGTGCAGCAGGATTGAATAGGATTCTGGAACAAAAGTATTTGGCATTTGCCGAAAATACAGATCACGAATCGTTCTTTACTACGCGTAGAACTGGTGTGCCAACCTATTTGTTTAGTAGTGAGCATAATAACATTACCAAGTATCCAGTTCGTTGGACATACCCAACTTCGGAAGATTTGGATAATAAAAATAACTATAGAGCAGCACTCAGAGCACAATTTGGCGCAGAGGTAGATGATAGGGATCAAGTTATTTGGTTGCTAAAAGATTAAGAACCGTTAAAATTTACTACAATGAAAAGTATAAATAAAATTAAGAACAATAGCGTTAGTGTCCTCTTATGGCTGTTTTCAGGATTCATCTTAACCCTAGGGTGTTCAGACGATAACGGCGATGGTTGGGCGGATGAAAGATATTTGGAAAACTTTGAGTTTTATGTATATCATACCAATCCGAACACGGGATTGGATTATACGGAAGAGGAATTAGCCCAATTAACCTATGATCCTAAGGTCAAAGAATCATACGCCGAGGGTCAGTCCATAGACTTAGCAATAGTAACCTCTAAGTTGCCTACTGAAATAAAGGTGCTTTTAGGTACAGATTTGTCTGTATTAGAGACCATAACAGATTTTCCAACTTTTGGCGATAAATTTAAATCCAAAAGTTTTATATCTAGTTTGGAGGAACTTAATCTATTGGAAATAGGGGATAAAACTACCCTTAAATTTGATATATTATATACGGATGGCTCAATAGGAGCTGTGAATTTTGAAATTAAGAAAGTGAAGTTTTTTGATCCAAATGCTGTCATAGATACTTTTGTTTATTTAAGGAAGAGTACTGGAGAAAGCATTCCTTTGGCTATAGATGAAAAGGTGACTTCGCGAATAAAGGATGCTGCTTATGGTTCAATAGTAGAGTTTAATGGTACAGATAACCAAGTAGAGATCTTGGATGTTCCTGAATTGAGTTTTAGGCATGACAGTGATTATTCTATAGGGTTTTGGGTAAATACTACTTCTACGGATAGTGATCCGGTAATGATTGGAGATCAGGACTGGGGCAGCTCTTCCAATCCCGGATTGACCATTGCCTTCCGTGGAGACAATTGGCGTGTTGCTACGTCTGATGGTGTAACTAAAGCGGATACCAATTATGATGGCAGCTTCAATGATGGGGATTGGCATTACATAGTGACTACTTTTGATCGGGATGGTAGCATGACTCTTTATCAGGACGGTACTTCAGTGGCTTCCGCAAGTATGGCAGGTATTGGAAACACGGGTAGTGGAAACCCACTTCGTGTAGGACAGGATGGTACAGGTGCTTATGGCCAGTTCTTTAAAGGTAACATTGGAGAAATTACTATCTATGATTACGCTTTGTCTTCTCAGCAGGTTGCAGGTGTTTCTACGCCATTAACGGGCGTACAGTTGAAGAGGCAGGATGGTACTGTAAAGAACATAGCGGTTGCCAATGCTGGTGCTACCATTAGTAGTGAGAATGATATGTCCGCTTTCACCTTTGATGGTGTAAGTCAGTTCGCAACAATTAGCGATACGGACTTGGATTTTAGGCATGACAGCGACTATTCAATCTCATTTTGGGTAAATACAACGTCTTCGGACAGTGATCCAGTTATGATTGGTGATCAAGACTGGGGCAGCTCATCCAATAAAGGGTTAACCATAGCATTCCGAGGTAGCAACTGGCGTGTTGCCACTTCTGATGGCACAACCAAAGCAGATACTGATTTTAATGGTAACTTTAATGATGGTGATTGGCACCTGCTAACGGTGACTTTTGATAGAGACGCCAATATGACCATGTATCAGGACGGTAAAGAAGTAACCAGTACAAGTATGGCGGCTGTTGGCAATACAGAAAGTGGCAATCCATTACGCCTGGCCCAAGACGGAACAAGTAACTATGGTCAGTTTTTTGAAGGTAAGATTGCAGGTACGGTAATATATGATTATGCACTTTCGGATCAAGAAGTTGCAGCATTGTTTAATTAATCAAATAACAAACCTAGTTGTATAAAATTGAGTTGAGTTAGTTTTTGTAATGAGGGAGGGGCTTTGAATGCTCCTCCCTTTTTAATTTGTGTACTTTATTATTAAAATATATAATGCTTGTGAAATGGGAATTATAAAATTATTGATTGGTTTAATGACAATGTCTGTATGGTCCTGCTCCCAAAATAATTCGTCAGAATTAAAACATGATATAGAAGGGGGAACGGAAAATAAAAAAGTATTGATTATCGGGATAGATGGCTGTAGGCCAGATGCCATAACAGCGGCTAATACCCCTAACTTGGATGCACTTATGGCTAATGGAACTTATTCTATGGATGCTAGGAATACCGGGATAACAATAAGCGGGCCCGGTTGGTCGTCAATGTTGACTGGGGTTTGGCAGGATAAGCACAAAGTGGTGGATAACTCTTTTGCTGGATCTGATTTTGATAAATATCCTCATTTTTTCAAAAGAATAGAGGAGAAGAATCCAGATAGTCGTACCGTCTCTTTATCCCAGTGGCATCCTATTAACGATCAAATTGCACATGGTTTTGTGGATATTACCAGGAACACTGAAGATTCAAGTGCAGATGTCAAAAATAAGGCAGTAGCAGAACTTGGTGTTGAGGACCTAACGGCACTGTTTGTTCATTTTGATGATGTAGATCATGCCGGACACGGTTCAGGTTTCAGTCCTAACAATTCAAATTATATTAGTGCTATTGAAACGGTTGACACGGCCATAGGGGAGTTGGTCGTTGCTTTAAAAAATCGCCCAAACTACAACAAGGAAGATTGGATGGTGATAGTGAGCACAGATCATGGAGGTATTGGAACAAGCCATGGCGGGGATACAGAGGAAGAGCGGACGATCTTTATGATTGTTAGTGGAGGTAATATCCCTAAGAAGGAAATTGCTAAAACGACTTCAGACGTAGAGGTTTCTCCGGCAAACAATTGTTTAAATAGTGACACTGAGCTTTATTTTGAATCCAATGGGATAATTTCTGTACCGAATAATGCCGCTTATAGTTTTGGTGCTACCCAAGATTTTTCGATTGAATGCCGTATTCGTGGGAAAGTACCTGCTGACGTTGGCATTATCGCCAAAAAGAATTGGGACAGCGGTCTTTTGCCCGGATATGTTTTTTCTTTTAAACCAGGTACCAAAAATTTTAAAGTAAATGTGGGAGATGGAGCCAATAGGGTAGATGTTGAGGCAGGGCAAATTACGGATAATGAATGGCATACCGTAAGTGCTACTTTTGATAGGGACGGGCTTCTAAAAGTATATGTAGATGGTATTTTAAAGAATAGTGCAGAGATGTCATCCATCGGAAATATAGATAACGCATTTCCTTTTACCATTGGGGCAGATGGTAATGGTGCCTATAAATATAATGGATACATTTCCGAAGTGAGGGTTTTTAACGGTTTGTTGGAAATCGAAACCATAGATGCGTGGAAATGTAAGGTTTTGGATGACACACATCCAATGGTTGCCAATATAAAAGGACATTGGAAATTAACAGAGGGTTCAGGAACCTTAATAACTGATGCCAGCCCAACAGCGGCAAACGGAACTTTAACTGGAGGGGAATGGAAAGATGCAACTGCTGCTTCCATTGAAACGGTAAATGATTATAAGGATACACCACGTACCGTTGACGTTGTAAAAACAGCCCTGACCCATTTGTGTATTCCCATTGAAGAAAGATGGGGTTTGGAAGGAACTTCGCTTATCCAGAATCCATGTAAAAGTTAACAATTTTAACATCAAAAATTATCCTATATGTAAAATTTTTGTACTTTAGTGCAAAATATTTATTCAACGCAAAGTTATTCTTAAACATGAACATTAACGACAGAAGTTACCCAAAGCAAAAGCAGACCATTATTGGAATATGTATGGATGGAACCTCTTATCCATATTATGAAGGCGCCAAAGAAGTGATGCCGAATTTGCAACGTTTTATAAAGGAAGGTTCTATGGGAATGGTGAAAAGTGTTATCCCATCTTTTACCAACCCAAATAACATGGCTATTGTTACTGGAGTTACCCCAAAAGTAAACGGAATTTGCGGAAATTTTTATTGGGATACAGAGCTGCAACAGGAGGTTATGATGAACGACCCAAAGTATTTAAAAGTACCTACAATCCTGTCTGAACTGAGCAAAAATGGAAGAAAGGTTGCAGTAGTGACCGCCAAGGATAAGTTGCGGAAGATGTTGGCCCATAATCTGGACGGCATTTGCTTTTCTGCGGAATTTGCCAATCAGGCTACTTTGGAAGAAAACGGTATTGAAAATGTAGAGGAAGGATTAATGGGCAAGGAAAGACCAGGAATCTATGACCCTTATATTTCTGTTTATTGTATTGAGGCCGGAGCCAAGTTGTTGAAGAGGGAACATTTTGATGTTATGTATCTGACTACAACGGATTTCGTGCAACATAAATATGCCCCTGGAAGTGCTGATGCGAACGATTTTTTATCGAAAATTGACCTTTGGCTGGGTGAGTTGGACAAGTTGGGTGCCATTATTGGTGTAACCGCAGATCATGGAATGCAGGCCAAGACCAATCCGGATGGCAGTCCCAAAGTTCAGTTTATAGAACAACTTCTGGATGCCCAAAATATTAAGTCAAGGGTAATTTTACCGATCACAGATCCCTATGTAGTACATCACGGAGCCTTAGGTGGCTATGGGACTCTGTATTTGGAGGATAAATCACAGTTAAAGGCGGCCAAGGAATATTTGTTGTCCCTTGACGGAATTGAAAAGGTGCTGACCAATAAGGAAGCTGTGGAAGAATTTGAATTACCAGGGGATAGAATAGGAGATTTGGTAGTATTGGCAGATTCTGCTACTACTATTGGAAGAACTCCGGATTGGCACGAACTGGACAAGGTGAAGGAAGGTTTGCGCTCACATGGTGGAGAGCACTGTCAAGAGGTGCCAATGATATTCAATAAGAAATTGAACACTGAATTCAGTAATAAATTGGCATCTGGTACCAGTAGGAATTTTGATCTGTTCCACTTTTTGAGTAACGGATTTTCTAATTAAACCATTTAAAAACACTGCTATGATCGAATTTGGAAGTATAATCAATGGAAAACAGGTGAAAAGCGGTGAATGGATCGATATTTATAATCCATTTACCAAGAAACAGGTGGGTAGGGTGTCATCCATAGATACAAAAACTTTGGATAAGGTTTTAACGGATACCAAAAATACCAAGATGACCCTTACGCGCTATGAGCGCTATGATATATTGAATAAAATTGCAAATGCCCTGGAAGAGCGGGTTGATGAGGTTAGCAAAATGATTACCGATGAAACGGGACTTTGTTTAAAGGATACCCGCTATGAAGCCAGTAGGGTTTCCGATGTGTTGCGATTTTCCGCTATGAAGGCATTGGATGATGATTCCCAGGTGTTTCCTTGTGATGTTTCCAAAAACGGAAAACCCAGAAGGATCTACACTACTCGTGTTCCCTTGGGATTGATCAGCTGTATTACGCCGTTCAACCATCCTATGAACCAAGTGGTTCACAAAATAGCTCCCGCAATCGCTACCAACAATACAGTGGTTTTAAAACCTTCTGAAAAAACCCCGCTGTCGGCATATTATTTTGCCCAACTGGCGTTGGATTGTGGTCTGCCACCCAATATGTTAAATGTCATTAATGGTGCCGATGTACAGGCTACAGCTGAAATGATGACCATACATCCGGAAATTACTATGGTCTCATTTACTGGAGGAAGTAAAGTGGGGAAAATAATAGCCTCCAAAGCAGGATATAAAAAATTGGTTTTGGAACTTGGTGGAAGTTCAGCCTTGTTAATTCTCGAAGATGCCGATATAGATGAGGCAGTTGAGGTAACCATGTCCGGAACCTTTAAAAATTCGGCCCAGCGTTGTACGGCCATTAGAAGGATTTTGGTCCATGAGAGTATAGCGGACACTTATGCCGCCAAATTGGCAACTCGAGTAAAAGCCTTAAAGTATGGGGATCCCTATAATGCTGAAAACGATATGGGAACTGTTATTACCGAAGAATCTGCCATGGAAATGGAAGCGCGTGTCCAAAATGCAATAGATAATGGTGCAGTGCTTTTGGCTGGACATAAAAGGGATGGTGCCCTTTATGCACCTACCGTATTAGACCATGTGCAAAATGCCCATGAAGTGGTTGCAAAAGAGACCTTTGGTCCTGTTGCTCCAATAATACGATTCACAACTTTGGATGAAGCTATAGATATCGCCAATGATACTCCATATGGTTTGTCCGGAGGTGTAGTAAGTAATCACTGGCCATCCATTCAGCGGGTAATTACCGAGTTGGATACGGGCACGGTAAATGTAAACGAAGCACCAAGTTATCGATTGGAATGGACTCCTTTTGGAGGAGTTAAGGATTCCGGCTTGGGGTATAAGGAAGGGGTAATAGAGACCATGAAAGGGTATACCTATGTTAAGACCTATTCCTTGCCTTGGGATATTGCCTAGGGATATATTTAAATTTTTCAATCATTATTTGAGTAAGTATAAATCTTAATCGAAAAAAAATATTACATGCAAATAAAAAGAAATGTGTTGTTGAACCCCGGTCCTGCAACAACTACGGACTCCGTAAAATTGGCTCAGGCAGTTACCGATATTTGTCCTAGGGAAAAGGAATTCGGAGATCTTATGGAATACTGTGCCACTGAGATTACCAAATTTGTGGGAGATCCTAACGACTATGCCACTGTTTTGTTCGGGGGTTCTGGGACGGCAACGGTAGAGGCTATATTAAGTTCCGTAGTTCCGGACAACGGCCGTATTCTTATAATAGATAATGGTGCCTATGGTAAACGTATGTGCCAGATTACCAAAATATATAAGTTGGATACCGTGGTTTTTGAATCTTCATCCATAGCTCCGATCAATTTAAAGGCTCTTGAAGAAGTTATTAAAGCTGAAAAGGGATTAACGCACTTGGCCATGATACATCATGAAACCACTACGGGTCTCTTGAATGATATTACAGCGGTAGGGAAATTATGTGCCAACCATGATATAAGTTTTATTGTAGACTCCATGAGCGGTTTTGCGGCTATTCCAGTAGACATGAAAGCCATGAATATTGATTATTTGGCAGCCAGCTCCAACAAGAACATACAAGGAATGGCCGGAATAGGATTCGCCATTTGTAATAAAAAGGCATTATTGGCAACAGAATCCATTCCCATGCGGAACCTGTATTTAAACTTATATGCACAGTATGCCTATTTTGAAAAAACACATCAAACTAGATTTACTCCTCCGGTACAAACCTTCTATGCCCTAAAGCAGGCCATTATCGAAACCAAAGAGGAAACTATTGAAAAGCGCTATGCACGGTATGCCAAATCTTGGGAAACATTATTAAGCGGAATAGGGGAGATGGGATTGGAGTATTTAATAGATAGGGAACATCATTCAAAAATAATTACCTCCATTATTGAGCCTAAGAACGATAAATATGATTTTGATGAAATGCACGATTTTTTCTTTGAAAGAGGCTTTACCATTTATCCGGGAAAGGTTAATAACTATGATACGTTCAGGATATCCAATATAGGGCAGATAGATTATACCGATATTCAAAATTTTCTAATGGTCTTAAAGGAATACCTTGTACAAATAGGTTTTGTAAAAGCTTAATCCCCATTACAGATTATCGTTTGTTAAATGTCTACGATTCTTAATAAAGTTTAATTTAGGTGTAAATTTCAACCATGAGTTTAACCGCAGATCAGAAGTATTGGAGGAAAAGAATTTTTGTTCTCACCTGGCTCGCCTATGCGGGATTTTATTTTGGTAGGAAAAACTTATCGGTTACATGGAGTTCCATGGAGACAGATTTGGGGTTGGACAACTCTGATTATGCTTCTATTATTTTCGTTTACAGTTTGATATATACCATTGGGCAATTTGTTAATGGGTACTTGTCCGATACTTTTGGGCCTAGGAAGGTGGTTACGGTTGGGTTGTTTCTAGCAGCCATAGGAAACTTATTTCTTGGAATGACATTTTCTGCAGGGGTAATTGTTTTTCTGATAGCGGTTAATGGCTATGGGCAATCTACCGGCTGGAGTGGTCTGATAAAGAACATGACCCCTTGGTTCAGGAGGACCGAGCGTGGAATAGTGATGTCCTGGTGGTCTACCTGTTATGTTACTGGTGGCTTTTTGGCTACCATCTTTGCCACCTATGCAGCTTTTGATATGGAGTTCCTTTCGGAACTGGGCTGGAAAAGAGGGTTTATTTTCCCTTCCCTGATACTCTTTGTTATCGCCTTCTTATACCTTTTGTTTACTAGAAACAATCCAGAAGATGTTGGGTTGCCTAAAATAGTCGAAAATAAATATGATTTTGAAGGCGGGGCTAAGGCGGAGAAACTAAAGATATTGGGATTGCTATTAAGGAATAGTTCCCTTTGGATATATTCCAGTTGTTATATGATCCTAAAGATGACCAGATATGCCTTTCTTTTTTGGTTGCCCGTTTATTTGGAAAAAGCGCTGCACTATGATGTCAGTGATGCAGGTTATATGTCATCGGTATATGAGCTGATTGGCTTTTTTGGGGTGATCCTAGCTGGATATAGTTCGGATAAGATCTTTAAATCCAATAGGTTTAGTACGGTATCCCTTATGATGATAGGGTTGGGGCTTGCCTGTCTTGCCCATCCGTATATGGTTCCCTATGGGAAAATAGCGACCATTATCAGTATCGCCCTAATAGGGATAGCCACTTACGGACCGGATTCCCTAATCTGTACGGCTGGTTCTATGGATGTTGGGGGTACAAAGGGTGCTGCAATGGCTGCTGGCATCATCAATGGAATGGGGTCTGTGGGACAGATGTTCTCCGGTTTTATTGTGGTAGCTATCAATGAGTATTACGGCTGGGATAGTCTATTTTACTTTTTTGTTATCATGTCTTTCATAGGTGGGGGATTGGCCGCCATAAAGTGGAATCTTCAAAGTTCGGATTAAACCAAACACGGGTTATATCAACTGTTATTTCCAATATCGTTTTATTCCAAGTACAAAGGAGAATAAAAATGATTTGGCTTCAAATAATATACAATAAGAGAAAAACAATTAAATGGGAAAGACCGATCTAGTGATAATTGGAGGAGGTATATTCGGCTGTGCCATTGCCTATTATTACACCAAAAACAATCCGGAAAAACAAGTAGTGCTCTTGGAGCGCAATGAGTTGAATAATGCTGCTACCAGTAGGGCGGCGGCCCTTATGACCATGGTAAGGTCCAAACGCTCCTATATTCCGCTGACCATTGAGACCTTTAAAGTAGCCAAGGAAATGGAGGAGGAACTAGGGGAAACTTTGGATTTTAAGGTGGTGGGCATGATGCATGTAGCAGCAAGTGAAGCCATGGTAAGAGATCTGGAAGTGTTAATGGATATTGCAAGGGAATACGATCAGGAAGCCTATTACATCAATAAGGAAGAAGCCAAGGAAAAAGCTCCTTGGTTAGATGTGGAAGAGGCTTTGAAAATAGGGTTCGTCCCTAATGAAGCCTATTGTGACCCCTATATGTTGGGGACTTTTTTTGCAAGATGTGCCAGAAACCGGGGAGCTAAAATTCGTCAAGGGGTAGAGGTAGTTGGTATAATACATGAGGCCGGTACGGTGAAAGGTGTAAAGACTACAGAAGGGGACATCCTTGCAGAGACCGTTGTGGATGCGGCTGGAGTTTGGGCACCCCTGCTTGCTGGCATGGTGGGGGCAGGCCTTCCTATGGCCCCGGTGCGAAGTCAGTATTGGATAACGGAACGCTCCGATCTGTTTCCCGCAAATTCGCCCATGGTCCTTTTGCCGGATGCTCAAGCCTATGCCCGACCTGAAGGAGGGGGGCTGCTGTTTGGGATACGCGAGGGGAAATCGTTGGTTGCTTCCCCAAAAGATGTGCCAAAGGACATAACGGATTTTGTATTTAGTGCCGATGAAGGAATGGACGATCTTTTTGAAAACGGGGAGCGACTTGCGCGATTTTTTCCTGCCTTCTATGATATGGGGATTAAGTATTACGTGGCGGGATTTTCGGGATATACGCCTGATTCCCAATTGGTATTGGGGGCAGTTCCGGGTATAAAGGGTTTTTTGGTAGCTTCAGGGTGTTGTGGTGCAGGGATTTCTGTTGCAGGCGGGGTAGGGCTTGGAATTGCTGAAATGGCAGCAGGTAAGCCTAATCCCCTCGATTTTTCAGAATTTGAAATTTCCAGATTTGGTAAAATAGACCCCTTCGGGGAAGAATGGCTGAACAAGTGTGCCGCCGCCAGGTCCAATAAAGTAAGTGGTTAAACAAACAAGAAAGATTATCATGCAAAATCAAAAAAAAGGACGTCGCAAGTTTATGGCCAAGATAGGATTGGGAACCTTGGCCTTGGGAATGGGTAATGTTGGGGCCTACGCCTTCGCTTCTAAAAATGAAATCACTAAAAAAAACAAAGTCAATATTGGTTTTATAACCGATGTACACCACGGCTTTTGTGCAGACGGGCTTGAGCGTTTGCAAGTCTTTATAAAAGAGGCATCCTCCCGAAAATTGGATTTTATTATTCAAGGCGGTGATTTTTGCTATGCAACAGAGGAAGCCCAAGAATGTATGGATCTTTGGAACACCTACAAGGGTGAAAAATATCATGTGCTTGGGAACCATGATATGGACAAGGTTACCAAGAAGGAAGCCATGGATTTTTTTGGGATGGAGAGTAATTATTATTCCTTTGATAAGGGCGACTTTCATTTTGTGATAATGGATGGTAATTACATTCTGAAGGAAGGGAAGTATGAGGATTATGGCAATGCCAATTTTTATATTGAACAGCAAAATAGAAGTTTGGTCAACCCGGAACAAATAGCATGGTTAAAGGAGGATTTGGAAAAAACCGATAAACAGACTATAATCATTTCCCATCAGGCCTTTGACGAAATATGGGATGGTTGGTCCTCACCCAGTAGGTTTGCGGTAAGAAAAGTTATTGCCTGTTTCTGTGGCCACCATCATGTGGACGATCACAGTTATATAAACAATGTGCACTATTTCCAAATGAACAGTGCTTCCTACTTTTACGTAGGGGAAGGCTATGGTTCTGATGGAAGTAGGGCCATGTACAGGGATTCCATTTTTGCCTTTTTAACCTTGGATCCTTCTGGTCAAATTTCAATTGAAGGTCGGCAAAGTCAATTTGTGAAACCTACCCCATTGGAAAAAGGCCACCCCGATGCCCCAAGACTATCGGCATCCATAAGTGATAGAAATGTAGATTTTAAACAAAAAGGATAGCAAAAGAGCAAGTCCTATTATTGCAAAAGGCACATTTTTCCATTATAGTCTTGATATTGTGCGCTTTAAATGATTGGTGGTTGATTTTGTAGAAAAAAGGGTATATTCAAGTAGATTAAAATCCAATCGACGTTCCGAGTATTAAATCCCCTTTAAATCATGCTGTGGTTTTTAGTATTTTTCTATTAAAATAAATGTCTATTTTTGCTGTAATAACGTCTTTGCAGCAAGTTCTTTGCCAGCACATGACCAATAATGGATAAATGGATGACATTCTTATAAATATTGGGCGGCAATTAAAATTGGCCCGCCAAAAAAGAGATTTGACCTTGCAGCAAGTAGCCAAAAGAACCGGTGTTAGTGCCGGACTTATTTCTAAAATTGAGAATTTAAGAACCACCCCATCTCTCCCAGTACTTTTAAAAATAATGCAGACCCTGAGTATAGATTTGTCCGAGTTGGACCTGTCCTCCAATGTAACTGGGGATTATATAGTTATCAAAAACGGAACAGGGACCAAGGAAGATCGTGAAGATTCCGTTAATCTGGAATATACCCATTTATTGTCCAGCCCTTCTTCGGACAGTAGTATTAGGGTGTATATTGTTAATGTTGCTGCTGGAGCTTATCGGAAGCCTATCTCTACCAATGCCAATGAATTGATATATGTGTTGGGAGGCAAGGTAAACTACTTACTCAAGAAAGATAAGGTGCTTATTGAAAAGGGAGATCTTCTTTATTTTGATGGGTCTATACCCCATGGAGTGTCCAATGAATTTAATGAGGAGGCTATCATGTTGAAAATTTACTTTTTACATTAAGGAAGGGTAAATCCATAGCCCTATTTGTTATTACTTGCCGGTTCTTCTATGCAAGGATAGGACTGTTTCATACATCTAACCCATTACAGGGTCAATTTACTACAATTGATATTATTTGAAAGGGTGGACTGGCATGGTTCATTCTTGCCAATTCTTATGGGCAAACACCATTTTGTCAGGTTTTGCAATAATTTATTCTACGCTTGAAGGCCTTGAAGCAAAAATTTTCCAATCCAGATTAAAAATCGAATTGCAACAATAGTATAGGCTAAGGGCAATGTATAGGTTTTGTCTATGTTAAAATCATATCAACAGTTAAACTCGATATGGAATACTGGGGTATCGCATGGTTATTGTGCAAATGGGGTTGTAAATTAAAGTATTAACTTAAAAACAATACATGAAAGTATTAGTAATTGGGGCGGGGAACATGGGATTGACCTACGCGGAGTCCATGTCAAAATCAAAATTGTTAAAGAAAAGAAATTTAATGATCTTGGACAGTTCCCAGGAAAAGACCTTGTCCTTAAAAAAGATTTTACATTTTGAAGTACATGAAAATTTGGAGGATTGCGTACCCAAGGCAGATTTAATTTTCATTGCGGTTAAGCCGTTTCATAGCGAGGATTTATTTAAGAAGATGAAAAACCTCGTCAATGAGGGGCAAATCGTTATTTCAATAATGGCCGGAGTAACAATAAAGTCGATGCAAGACCAGCTTGGGCTTCAAAAAATTGTCCGTGCTATGCCAAATTTACCTGCTCAGATTGGGAAAGGGGTAACTTCATATACGGCTTCCAAGGAAGTTTCAAGGATAGAATTATTGACCATAGAAAATTTATTGGACACGACTGGGAAATCAATTTTGGTTAGCTCGGAAAAATTCATTGATGCCTCCACAGGTATTTCTGGTAGCGGCCCGGCTTATGTTTTCTATTTTATGCAGAGTATGATGGAAGCTGCCTTAAAAATGGGATTTTCGGCCAATGACAGCAAGATGTTGGTAAGCCACACTTTTGAAGGAGCGGTAGACCTATTCAATCAATCCGATCTTTCTCCCAATTCGTGGATGGATAAAGTAGCATCTAAAGGAGGGACAACCAGGGCAGCATTGGATTCCATGGAAGATAACAATGTAAAGGAACTTATAAAGGAAGCAGCCTATTCCGCTTTTAATAGAGCAGTAGAGCTGGGAAAGGAAAAATAAGATATGTATAAACAGAGAGTAGTTATAAAAGTGGGTACCAATGTAATGACCAACAAGGACAATAGGATCGTTAAGCCTGTTCTTGATCATTTGGTACAACAGATAGCAGAATTGTACGAACGCAATATAATGTCGGTTTTGGTTTCGTCGGGATCGGTTATTGCCGGCATGGAAGTGATGGGGGAGAGCCAGATTACGGACAAGGCCACCAGGCGACAAGTGTATTCGGCCATTGGCCAGCCTAGGATGATGCGCCACTACTACAATATATTTCAAGATTACGGAATGAAGTGTGCCCAAGTGCTGGCAACCAAAAGGGATTTTAACCCTGGAAACCACCGCGATAATATGATTAATTGTTATGAAGGCCTATTGGCAGAAGGTGTAGTGCCAATTGCCAATGAGGATGACGCTGTTTCCTTGACCAACTCCATGTTCTCGGACAACGATGAGTTGGCCAGTCTGGTAGCGGAACTTACCAAAGCCGATAAATTGATCATCCTTACGGATACGGATGGCTTATTTACAGGACATCCAGATGATAAGGATACCGAGGTAATAAAGAATGTGAGCGTAGATCAGAACGTGGAGAAATATATAAAGACCATAGACAAAGGTGAAGCAGAAGGTAGAGGGGGTATGGGCTCTAAGTTGAATATAGCGAAGCAGACCGCCTCCAAGAATATCCCGACATATATTGCCAATGGTAAAAGAAAACGTGTTATTCTGGATATTGTGGAAGGGAAGAGCGTGGGTACCAAGATTACGGTATAACATAAGCTAACGAAAAATAAAACAAATGAAATTATTAAATACGGATATTAAAAATAAGGTGTTGCGATCCATGATGAGGATTTTGGATAGCAAAAGGAAAGAAATAATAACGGCCAATCAGAAAGATTTGGATCTTTTTGATAAAACGGACAGGTCTATGTACGATAGACTCATCGTAGATGATAAAAAGGTGGACGGAATGATTGCAGCTATCCAAGAGGTGCTACAGCAAGAAGATCCAGTGGGTAAAATAAAATCGGAACAGGCCCTGGAAAATGGATTGAAAATTGAAAACAAGACAGC
The DNA here is from genome assembly GCF_023016025.1 of Arenibacter sp. S6351L. Lineage (NCBI taxonomy): Bacteria > Pseudomonadati > Bacteroidota > Flavobacteriia > Flavobacteriales > Flavobacteriaceae > Arenibacter > Arenibacter sp. S6351L. The sequence goes on from NZ_JALKBB010000005.1 coordinate 180,627, forward strand.
GCCTTTTGGGACCATAATGATTATTTATGAATCCAGGCCTGATGTTACCATAGAAGCCGCTGTTTTGGCCTTCAAAGCCAATAATAAAATTTTGTTGAAGGGAGGAAAGGAAGCTGTACACAGTAATGTTGAATTGGAGAAATGTTGGCACTTGGCGCTAAAGGAAAATGGTTTGGATACCCAATGGATCCAACTGCTACATATGAATAGGGAGGAGACCCAGGAGTTTTTGAGGAATCCTACCGAAAAGTTGGACTTGATTGTCCCTCGTGGCGGGGAACGCTTGATTGCGTTTGTAAAGGAGCATGCCAAATGTGCGGTATTGGTCAGTGGAAGGGGAAATAATTTCCTTTTTGTGGACAAGGACGCGGATTGGGCACAAAGTTTAGAGGTAATACTAAATGCCAAGACCCAAAAGATCTCGGCCTGTAATGCGCTGGATAAAATCCTGGTTGATGTTAATATTGAGAATTATTCCAATAAGGTAAAGGAGCTCAATACTATATTAAAGGGTCAGGGAGTTTCAGTTGTAGTGGATAGCAAAGTTGCCGAGGTGCTATCTGAAAATAGCGTTGTGGAAGACGAGTCTATATGGTATGAAGAATTCCTGGCCATGAAATGTGTTGTTGGAGCGGTAGATGATTTGGAATCGGCGGTTCAAAAGATCAACAACTATTCCGGAGGGCATTCCGCAACCATCATGACCAAGAATAAGGAGCTGGCCATGGAATTCATGGATCAGGTGGATAGTGCTGCAGTATATCACAATGCCTCTACCAGATTTACCGATGGCGGACAAATGGGCGTTGGTGCGGAACTGGCCATCAGTACGGATAAACTGCACCATAGAGGTCCACTGGGACTGGAGCAGTTGGTAACCAATAAATATTACGTTTATGGGGACGGGCAAGTAAGAATGTCCTAATTATTCCATAACCCCTAAATGGTTATATATATTGATGCGGCGGTCCTAAAGCAATTTCTTGCTTGTATAAAGGTCCGCCGCTTTTGATTTGTAGAAGGTTACATGTTCTATAATAGTTTCACTAATATTGCCTATTTTTCATTGGAAAGTGAAAAAGGAAAATCCTCGCTTTTGGTTCCCCTGGCCTTGTTTGGCGTGTCCGTCATTTCGAAATCCAAAACGGCCCCTTGCATCAATTCCTTATGGCTCAACCAGTTTTTGGAATAGGTCTTTCCATTTAAGGTCAGTGTATTTACATATTTGTTGGATGCACTATTTTTAGGAGCATTGATGCTAATTTCCTTCCCGTTTTCCAAAACAAGCGTTGTTTTTTGGAACAATGGGGTCCCCAATACATATTGATCTGTTCCCGGGCAAACCGGATAGAACCCCATGGCCGAGAATACATACCAGGCAGAGGTTTGTCCGTTGTCCTCATCGCCACAATATCCGTCAGGTGCCGGGGTATACATCCTATCCATGGTTTCCCTTACCCAATATTGGGTCTTCCAAGGTTGTCCTGCAAAATTATATAAATAGGGCATGTGTTGAATTGGTTGATTGCCATGGGCATATTGCCCCATATTGGCTACCTGCATTTCCCGTATTTCATGGATTACAAAGCCGTAATAACTCTCGTCAAAAACTGGTGGTAATGAAAATACTTCATCCAACTTGGCGGCAAAGGCTTCATTGCCGCCCATTAGGTTTGCCAAGCCTTGGATGTCGTGAAAAACGGACCAGGTGTAATGCCAGCTATTGCCTTCGGTAAAGGCATCTCCCCATTTAAAGGGATTAAAGGGGGCCATAAATTCGCCGTTCTTATTCTTGCCACGCATTAATTTAGTCTCTGGGTCGAACAGGTTTTTATAGTTCAGACTTCGTTTTTTATATAGGTTGATTTCTTTTTTAGGTTTGTTCAAGGCTTTTGCCAACTGATAAATGGTGAAATCGTCATAGGCATATTCCAAGGTTCTGGCTGCATTTTCATTGATGTCCACGTCATAGGGGACATAGCCAAGTTTATTGTAATAATCCACTCCGGCGCGTCCTACTGCTGTTAAGGGGCCTGCATTATTGGCGCCATGGATGAGGGCCTCGTACAATGTGGCAATGTCATAATTTTGGTCGATTCCATTTTTTAAGTAGGCATCCGCTACAACGGAAGCGGAATTGTTTCCTACCATGACGTTTCTTAGGCCGGGACTTCCCCATTCCGGTAACCAGCCACCCTCTTTATAGGCATTGGCAAGACCTTCTTGTATCTGGGAGTTGAGTTCGGGGTACATTAGGTTCAGAAAGGGGAAAAGGGCCCTAAAAGTATCCCAAAATCCAGTGTCGGTAAACATATAACCCGGCAATACTTCACCGTTGTATGGGCTGTAATGCACTACTTTTCCGTTAGCATCATATTCGAAGAATTTTCTTGGGAAAAGTAATGATCTATACAGACAGGAGTAAAAGGCCCTGAATTGATCTACACTGCCGCCTTCTACCTTGATTCTTCCCAGCTCCTTGTTCCAAGCTGCCCTTCCCTTCTGTTTTATAGTGTCAAAATCATCGGTACCAAGCTCTTTTAAATTCAATTCAGCCTGATCATAGCCAATAAAAGAGGAAGCTACTTTGGCAATAACGACCTCGCCTCTCCTTGTCTTAAAGCTTACAATGGCACCTGCGTGGTCCGTTTCAATCTCCAGACCATCCAATAGTTGTTTCCCGCTAAAAGTCTTGGTGGTTTCGAAGTCCTTATCAAAGACCATCACAAAGTAGTTTTTAAAATTTTCCGGAACCCCGCCACTGTTCTTGGTGGTATATCCTATTATTTTTCGCTCGCTTGGAATAATTTTCACATAGGAGCCTTTGTCCAAGGCATCGAGTACCACATGTGAATTTTCATTTTCAGGAAAGGTGAACCTGAACATGGCAGCTCTTTCCGTGGGGGTAATTTCGGTGGTAATATCATGGTCGGCCAAATAAACACTATAGTAATGAGGCTTTACGATCTCTGATTTATGCGAATACCAACTGGCCCTGTCGTCTTCTGTGAAGCGTAATTTTCCAGTAAGTGGCATAATGGCAAATTGACCATAATCGTTCATCCATGGGGAGGGTTGGTGGGTTTGTTTAAAGCCCCTTAATTTATCTGCAGCGTAGGTGTATGCCCAACCATCGCCCATTTTTCCCGTTTGTGGAGTCCAAAAGTTCATTCCCCAGGGCATGGCTATGGCCGGGTAGGTATTTCCGTTGGACATGCTGGGTTTGGAATCTGTGCCAACCAATGGGTTGACATAATCTACTGGTTCTTGTGCACTTGTGGTACAGGTAAGCAGTAGCAAAAGGGATAAGGTTAGATTTTTCAAGTTGATGTAATTGGTCATAATAGAGTTGTTGAGCAGTGATGTTGCCAGTGGTACATTTCTTTAAGAAACAAAACCAATGGCATCGTTTAAAGTTAGTTTAGAATTGCGAATATCGAAATTAGCGCTTTTGACCATGGCAATAAAAAATATACACACGATTTTCTATGGAATTAACAAAAACAGCTAGGTGTATCGCAAAATCTATCCAAAATGAAAGAGGGTCAAGCATTTTGTGTCTTATCTTTGAATGGATTGCTTTTTTATTGGAAAAAGCAATTATTGTAGGTGCATGTGTATTGGATTAAAACAAGAGGCAATATGGAAAGGAATGAATTATACCCTGTTTTTTTAAAAGTATCCCAGCTAAATATCCTTATAGTAGGCGGAGGTAACGTTGGTCTGGAAAAACTGACTTTTATGCTTAAATCTAGCCCACACGCCCAAGTAGAAATGGTGGCACCGGAATTTTTACCTCAAACATTGGAACTTGCCAAAAAACATCAAGTAAAAATAACCAAGGATTGGTACAATAAAACGTACTTGGAAGGGCGTCATATGGTTATTGCAACCACTGATAAGGTGGCTGTAAACGAACAGGTATATCACGATTGCCGGGAAAGGCATATCCTAGTTAACGTAGCCGATAACCCACCTTTTTGTGATTTTTACATGGGAGGGATTGTCACCAAGGGCAATGTAAAGGTGGCCATCTCCACCAATGGTAAATCGCCCACTACCGCCAAGCGCCTGCGACAGTTTTTTGAAGATGTAATTCCAGAGAATATAGATGATCTGGTAAAAAATTTAAACGAATTCCGGAAGACTATAAAAGGTGACTTCGAGGAAAAGGTGGAAACCTTGAACGAGTTTACCAAAGGTTTGGTGAGCAAGAAAGAGAAGTAAATCCAATCAATAGCTTTTCATGCTGTATGCCATCCTAAAGAAGGATTAAAGCCTTCTGCAATCCCAAATTCTACGAAAGCGTTTTCGAAAAATTACGATTATTCACGAAAAACATATAACCACTTAATATACAGGTAGTTGTATGTTAAGTTCTCGGTACATTTCATAATTTGCCCAACCTTGCTTGTGGGGTCATTATGGGGCAATATGCAGGCGATGATATAGATTTTAATATATTTGATTGGATCTTCATAAATTTTCATATTGAGAATTTATCCTCTAAAATATTGAGACATATGTATTATTTGGGATTGGATATTGGCAGCTCTTCAATTAAGGTGGCTTTGGTAGAGGTGGCTACTGGAAAAAGTATTGGGGTAGTACAGGAGCCGGAAACGGAAATGGAGATGCTCGCCGTGAAAAATGGCTGGGCAGAACAAGATCCCAAGGAATGGTGGGGATATGTCTGTAGCGGCATTAAAAAAATAAAACAAAAGTACGGTGTAGAGGAAAATCAAATAAAGGGAGTAGGTATTGCCTATCAGATGCATGGATTGGTATTGGTGGACAAGCAGGGAGAGCCGGTAAGGAAATCCATTATTTGGTGCGATAGCCGTGCGGTGGAAATAGGACGGAAGGCCTATGGCGACATTGGCGAGGACATCTGTAAGGCCCATTTATTGAATTCGCCGGCAAATTTTACAGCTTCTAAATTAAAATGGGTAAAGGAAAACGAACCAGAGCTTTATAAGACGGCAGACAAGCTAATGCTTCCGGGAGATTATATTGCCTTTCGTTTTTCCAATATTATCAATACCACTATTTCAGGATTGTCCGAGGGAATTCTTTGGGATTTCAAGGAAGATTCGGTGGCAGATCTGCTCCTTGGGCATTATGGTATTCCCAAGTCCTTTATTCCGGATATTGTGGATACTTTTGGACTTCAATCCGAAGTGGATGCCAAAGGGGCCCAAGAAAGTGGCTTGGCAGTTGGCACGCCCATACTATATAGAGCGGGTGATCAGCCTAACAATGCTTTGTCCCTAAATGTATTTAATCCCGGAGAGGTAGCGGCAACAGGCGGTACGTCAGGGGTAGTGTACGCTGTTACCGATAATCTTTCTGGTAAGGAGAGTACTAGGGTGAACAATTTTGCACACGTCAACTATACCCAAAAAACTCCTAGAGTTGGTAAATTATTAAACATCAATGGAGCTGGAATTCAATACCGTTGGCTGTTGAATAATTTGGATGTGGACTCTTATGAGGAAATGAATACTTTGGCTTCCGAAATTTCAGTAGGCTCGGACGGGGTATGTTTAATTCCTTTCGGTAACGGAGCGGAGCGGATGTTGAATAATAGGGAGGTAGGGACCAGATTGGTCAACATCAACCTTAATAATCATACCAAGGCACATGTTTGTAGGGCGGCTTTGGAAGGGATAGCCTTTTCCTTTGTCTATGGCATGGAAATCTTGAAATCGGACGGCATATCCATTGAGGTAATGCGTGCCGGGAATGATAATTTGTTCAGGTCGGAAATTTTCTCCAATACCGTAGCAACACTAGTATCACAGGAAATTGAAATTTACAATACCACAGGGGCAATTGGCGCTGCACGTGCCGCTGGAATTCAAGATGGGGGATTTGAAAAATTTGGAACTTATATAACCAATAACGACCATGTTAAGACTTTTAAACCTTTGAAGGATAAAAGTGCTTATCAAAAGGCGTATGAGAATTGGAAAAAGGAATTGGAACTAATCATTAAATAATAAATAAGAGATGGCAATAATTGGAAACAAGGAATATTTTAAGGGAATAGGCGATATTAAATTTGAGGGCAAGGAATCTGATAATCCTATGGCATTCAAATATTACAATCCAGACCAAGTGGTTGCTGGGAAAACCATGCGCGAGCATTTTAAGTTTGCCATAGCATATTGGCATACCTTCTGCGGGCAGGGAGCAGATCCGTTCGGTCCCGGTACCCAGAATTTTGCTTGGGACCAGTCTTCGGACCCCGTGCAGGCAGCCAAGGACAAGGCAGATGCGGCTTTTGAGTTTATCAGTAAAATGGGCTTTGATTATTTTTGTTTCCATGATTTTGATCTTATACAGGAAGGAGCCACTTTTGCGGAATCGGAGAAAAGATTGTCAATAATTACTGATTACCTTAAGGAAAAAAAGGCCGACTCAGGAATTAAATTATTGTGGGGAACTGCCAATTGTTTCTCCAATCCACGTTATATGAACGGGGCTGCTACCAACCCTGATTTTAATGTAGTGGCAAGGGCAGGGGGCCAGATAAAATTGGCCTTGGATGCTACTATTGCTCTTGGTGGCGAGAATTATGTTTTCTGGGGAGGAAGGGAAGGTTATATGTCTCTTTTAAATACAGATATGGGCCGCGAATTGGACCATATGGCCCAATTCTTGGGAATGGCAAGGGATTATGCAAGAGCCCAAGGATTTAAAGGTACCTTTTTTATAGAGCCCAAGCCTATGGAACCTTCCAAGCATCAATACGACTTTGATACCGCAACTGCTATAGGATTTCTTCGTGAATACGGGTTGGAGAAAGACTTTAAAATAAACATAGAGGTGAATCACGCCACCTTGGCCCAGCATACTTTTCAACATGAATTGGCAGTGGCGGCCAAAGCCGGAATGTTGGGTAGTATAGATGCCAATAGGGGGGATTACCAAAATGGATGGGATACCGATCAGTTCCCAAACAATATTCAAGAAACTACCGAGGCAATGTTGGTATTCCTTAAAGCAGGCGGACTGCAAGGTGGTGGTGTAAACTTTGATGCCAAAATAAGAAGGAATTCTACGGATTTGGATGATGTTTTCCATGCCCATATAGGAGGAGCAGATACCTTTGCCCGTGCTTTGCTTACTGCCGATAGAATTATTTCTTCCTCTGCCTATGAGAAGATGCTTGCGGAAAGATATAGTTCTTTCGATTCAGGAAAAGGGAAGGACTTTGAGAATGGTAAATTGAATCTGGAAGCCCTTTACAAAATAGCCCAGGAAAATGGGGAATTGAAGTTGCAGAGCGGAAAACAGGAGCTGTTCGAGAACATCATCAATCAATACATATAACAAGCATAAATAGTATTAAGAAATTGGGCAATTGACCTAGGGTAATCTAAAGATTTTTTCAAAAAATCTTTTAAAAATATTCTAAACGGAGTTATTTTACCGAAATTCGGGATAAGATGATTCTATGAAAAAAATAACCCTAAAGGAGATTGCCCAATATTTTGGTGTTTCCATATCAACGGTTTCCAAGGCTATCAACGATAGTCATGAAATTAGTGATGGACTAAAGGCTAAAATACAGCAGTTTGCCAAGGATAATAAGTACAGGCCAAACAAAGTGGCCCTTAGTTTATTGCAGCGGAAAACAAAGACCATAGGGGTTGTGGTGCCCAATATTCTCAATTATTTTTTTACACAGGTATTTTCAGGGATTGAAAAAGTAGCTAACGAACGCGGGTATATTTTACTTAGCTGTATCAGCGATGAATCCTATGAAAAGGAAGTTGCAACACTTGAATTTCTAGGCGGGGGTACTGTGGATGGATTAATTGTGTCCATGGCAGAGGAAACTCAATTTAAGAACAAACTGGATCATTTTCAGAATATCCTGGACGAACAGATTCCCTTGGTTATGTTCGATAGGGTTTCGGATGAAATCCTATGTGACAAGGTAGTGGTGGATGATTTTGAGGCCGGTTATAAAACCACCAAATATTTTATAAATCTCGGTTGCAGGACGGTTGCCCTGGTTACTGCTATTGACCATTCCAGCGTGGGGAAACTGCGGGTGGAAGGATATAGGAAAGCATTGGAAGAGGCTAATATTCCCTTTGATGATAAATTAATATTAAGGGTAGGCAAGGAGGACGATATGGAAGTTCTGGTGACTTTTTTATTAAATTATAAGTCTATAGATGGTATAATGGCTTTGGATGAAATTACAGCGGTAGAGGTTTTGAAATTGATAAAGTCTAGGGGATATAGAGTACCAGAAGACATTTCCGTTATAGGGTTTACCAATGGCAAATTATCTCGCTACGTAAGTCCGGCACTTACTGCAGTGAGTCAGCACGGTACTTATATAGGGGAAACTGCGGCCAAGGTCCTTATTGAAAGGATAGAGAGCAAGGAATATATGGATTGCACCACCAAGGTGATTAAAACCAGCCTAATCGTTAGGGATTCCACCAAGAGGGTTTAAACTTTACCGATACCAAAAAAAATTAAACCTTAGGTGTTAGCCCTTTTTTTACTACTTGGTTCATATGCCCTATTTCTTGAAGGGCTTTATTGGTGAAATCGAACAAGCTTAAACAGCGGTCCAAATTCTGGTTTTCGTAAGATACCTTGTAATAGATATTGTCGTTCAGGTAGTCTGTAAGGGCCCTTAAACCGTGGATGAAGGGCATAAATACAGCTCCCCAAGGCAGAAGGTCAATTTCTTCTTTGTATAAAAAAGGGCCGTTACTCTCCAAGCCCTTTATGAAGGCTTCGAACAAAGGTCTTTCAAAAGTAATCTTGTCGTGATCCTGTTCGTCTTCGGCAGCGGTATTTGCAACGGTTCTTATGGCATCGCCAAAATCAAAATAAAAATATCCCTTCATAATGGTGTCCAGATCTATAAGACAAAGGGCCTTATTGTCTTCTTTGGAGAATAGGATATTGTTTAATTTGGTGTCATTGTGGCAAACCCGTAATGGCAACTTGGAATTGTCCAAAATTTTCAGTTTTTCCAAGGTTTCCTTGGCAAAAACTATGGCCTTTTTGGCAGTTTCCAATTTTTCTGTTTTCGCGGATAGAAGGGATTCTTCAAATTGATTTTCCCTTAACGGCAGATTATGGAATTGTGGAATGGTATCCACAAAATTGTCCAAGGGAGCCTCTGCCAGAAGTTGATGAAATTTTCCTACCACCCTACCGGCCTCGAATGCAATGTCCGTATCCGTGGCATTGTCATAGGCCGTGGTGTTGTTGAGATAGGTCATCAACCTCCAATATCCTGTTTTTTCATCCTTAAAATAGGAATTGTCCGATTCCGTTTTTAAGAGTTCAATGGCCGTGTAATTTTGGTCCTGTAAATGTTGGAATGCGTTGGCGATATTGCCCATTAGCCCATGTACATCCTTAAAGACATTGTGGTTTACCCTTTGAAGAATGTACAATGGGTAATGATTGTCCAGGACCAAATAAGTGTCATTGATATAACCCTGGTTTATTCCTTGGAACTCATAGGTTTTCCTATCTATGGAGAAGTTTTTCAACAACTCGTTAAGCTCAACATTTTTATTTTCAATCATGGATAAGCTATTCTAAACATTGTCCCATAGAGGAGAGGTGTACCCATTATTGTCTGTCATACGCTGTAATTCGGAAACAGCCATTTCCTTATCGCTGGCGTAGGTAACCCCGAACCATTGACTGGCTGAAGGAATTACATCCACATCTATCAAATTGTTGTTTATCATTTCTTTTATTGCAAAAGGTAGATAAATTTCCCCTTTGGCAATATTATCCTTATTGGCAATAAAACCTTTAAGGTATTCTGTGATGAATGGAAAAATAGACGGTTGGCAAACCCAAAAGTTCATGCTGACCAATTCTTCCCCGGTAAATTTGGTGCCTGAATCCGTATCTATAATCACATTATCTTGGGCCTCTATTTTAGTATGTTCGTTTATGGAGGTTAGTTTTCCATTCTCTGACTTACAGACACCTCTTGAAACTGAACCGTGTTCCGATAAGGTGTTTTTTAGAATGTAGGCAATAAGACCAAAAGTCTCTTTGTTCCCATTGTTTTTAATGAAAGTGGCTGCACTTTCAAAGGCATTTTTTCCGTAATAATCATCCGCATTAATAATGGCGAATGGTCTATCAATTACATTTCTAGCGGTCCATACTGCATGTGCCGTGCCCCATGGTTTTGCTCTTTCACCTGTAAAGGTTACCCCTTCCGGAAGATCGTTTACTTCCTGGGCCAAAACATCCAGTTTAATATTTTTTGGCAATCTGCTGGATAAGTGCTCTTTCAAAAAATCTACATTTTCTTTTTTTGTAATGGCAACTACATGGTCAAAACCATTTTTCAGGGCGTCATAGATACTAAATTCCATTAGGAACTCGTCTTTAGGACCCAAATCATCAAATTGTTTAAGTTTGCCATATCGGCTACCACTTCCGGCCGCCATTAAAAGTAATGTCATAATTGGTTATTTTTAAGTTTACAAAAATATAGTTTTTATCATAAAGGGGCTTCTAGAACGGATTATTTAAAAAATTAGTTTCTAATTGTACTGTTTTTAACGATTATTTAAATTAAGGCTGGCTTCAAATCCTTGAGAAGAATGATTATTTCGGCAATTAAATGGTCTGGAATCGTGGGACTTAGTTTATGGATGATAGTGAAACCTGATAAGTGTCATATTTTTAAAGTCCGTGTCATGCTACTTTTGTGGCTATTGCAAACAACAATAGCTTATGACCAATTTAGTTCAAAAATACAATATCCCCGGTCCCAGATATACCAGCTACCCTACGGTTCCCTATTGGGATCTGGAATCTTTTTCTGGCCGTCAATGGCAAAATACCTTAATCAAGAATTTTAATGAAAGTAACGAAGAGGAGGGCATAAGTCTATATATCCATTTGCCTTTTTGCGAAAGCCTCTGTACTTTTTGTGGATGTCATAAAAGAATTACCAAGCGGCATGAAGTTGAAAATCCGTATATCAGCGATGTGTTGAAGGAGTGGAAACTTTATTGTGATCTATTTGAAACAAAACCAAGGATAAAGGAGCTTCATCTGGGGGGTGGAACCCCTACTTTCTTCTCGCCGGAAAATTTGACAAGGCTTATCAACGGTATTTTTACCTCGGCCACCCGTGCAGAGAATTACGAGTTTAGTTTTGAAGGACATCCAAATAACACCACCAAAGAACATCTAAAGGCTCTTTATGATGTAGGGTTTAGACGGGTAAGTTATGGGGTTCAGGATTATAACAAGAAGGTTCAGCTTGCCATTCATAGGCTGCAACCTTTTGAAAATGTAAAAAATGTTACCCAATGGGCCAGGGAAATAGGATATACTTCCGTAGGCCATGATATTATTTTTGGTTTGCCCTTCCAAACGAAGGAAGATGTTGCCGAAACTATTTTAAAGACCAAGGAATTAATGCCAGATCGATTGGCCTTCTATAGTTATGCACATGTTCCTTGGTTAAAAGGTAATGGACAAAGAGGGTATAAGGATTCGGATTTGCCAACGGCGGAGGAGAAGCGGGAGCAATATGAGATGGGCAAGACATTGTTGGCTGAAGTGGGCTATTCGGAAATAGGAATGGATCATTTTTCACTAAAGACAGATTCGCTTTTCAAGGCTATGGAGAACGGAATCTTACATAGGAATTTTATGGGCTATACCGCCTCTAAGACCAGAGTAATGGTAGGTTTGGGAATTTCCAGTATAAGTGATAGTTGGGATAGCTTTGCGCAAAATGTAAAAAGCCTGGAAGAGTATCACCACCTAGTGGAAAGTAACATTATTCCTATTTATAGAGGTCATATTTTAACCGAAGAAGACAGGGTTATTCGCAGGCATATCTTAAATTTAATGTGTAAATTTAGGACGAGCTGGGAGAATGAAAATGAAAGGTTTGACGAATTGGACGAGGTCAAGGACAAACTAAAGGAAATGGCTTTGGATGGTTTGGTGGAAATTGTTTCCAATGGTATTTATGTTACCGAAAAAGGAAGGCCTTTTGTACGCAATGTGTGTATGGCGTTCGATTTGTTCCTGCATCGCAAGGCACCGGATACTAGATTGTTTTCGATGACTATTTAGTTGTGCTGGACTATTTTTTAAACTCTTGATAATAAAATCAGTAAAAATAAATCTATGAAAAAAATTATTGTACCTGTCGATTTTTCAGAACAATCTGAAAATGCCCTTAAAACGGCCGCTTCCATTGCTACAAAATACGGATCCGAGATTTTTGTCCTGCATATGCTGGAATTGTCGGAGGCCCTTGTTTCCTCCAATGAGCAGGCGCACTATGAGCAAGCCGTGTTCTTAATAAAATTGGCAGAAAAAAGGTTTGAAACATTTTTGGAAAAGCCATATCTAAAGGGAATCAAGATTACCCCTATAGTTAAGCATCATAAAGTGTATAGCGAAGTTAACGCGGTAGCAGAAAAGCATCAGGCAGATCTAATTGTTATGGGGTCTCAGGGGGCCGACGGAATCAAAGAAATTTTTGTGGGTTCCAATGCGGAGAAAATGGTCAGAAATTCCAATGTTCCCGTTTTGGTCATCAAAGACTATATTGAGGGTTTTGAGGTAAAGAGATTTGTATTTGCCTGTGATTTTGAGGAAGAAAATCTAGAAGCCTTTCAAAGGGCCAAGAAATTGGCGGATAAGCTGGCTGCTGAATTGATTTTGGTAAATATAAATACTCCAGGAGATAATTTTCTGAGCACTAAGGATGCTTTTAAGAAAATTAATAGGTTCCTGCATTTGGCCAAGGCGAGTTTGGAAGTCGAGATTTATAACGACTATAGTGTAGAGAGGGGAATACTGGCTTTTAGTGAAAGCAGGAATGCCGATTTAATAGGATTGCCCACTCATGGTAGAAAGGGGTTGACCCATTTCCTAATGGGAAGTATAGGGGAAGATGTGACCAATCATTCCAAAATACCCGTTATCACTTTTAAAATTTAGAGGACTAGGAAATCAATAAGGCCAGGAACCCAACCTGGCCATCATAGTCCATGCCGAGGATTGGTTAAACTGCTTGTAGTACGTAATGTTTAAATTGTTATATTTGAGATACATGGGGTCTAGCATCACGGTTCAATTCCCATGATACTCGATATGAAAATTAACTACTTCATTTTTCTATGTGCTGCTTTTATTTTCAATTCAGTAAAAGCACAAGAAGATATTCTGCTTAAGGATTACGAGCCAGTATCCATTTATAATACCCCTAATACCAAGGTCTCCAAAGCTAAGTTTCCTGTGGTGGATTTTCATTCGCATCCCTATCCAAAATCGGAACAGGAAATAAGCGATTGGGTGAAGACAATGGACCGGGCAGGGATTGCAAAATCTATTATACTCACTTATCAGACAGGGAAGTCCTTTGACAGTATCGTTAATCTTTATTCCAAATACGGGGACCGTTTTGAGCTTTGGTGCGGCTTCGATTTTACCGGTTATGAAGAAAAAGGCTGGAGCAAGCGCGCGGTAAAGGAATTGGAAAGATGTTTTAGGATGGGAGCAAAAGGCGTTGGTGAATTGGGCGATAAGGGTTTTGGGTTTTTTTACTCTAAGCCAACACCGGCAAAAGGAATGCATGCCGATGATAAGAGGATGAAACCATTATGGGAAAAATGTGGTGAATTGGGCATGCCGGTGAGTATTCATGTGGCTGATCCCATGTGGATGTACGAACCAATGGATGTCCATAATGATGGGCTGATGAATGCATACAAATGGAGAATAGATACAACAAGGGAAGGGCTATTAACGCATGCAGAACTAATTACTACCTTGGAAAATGCGGTTAGGGAAAATCCAAAAACCACTTTTATTGCCTGTCACTTTGCCAATTGTAGTTATGATCTGGATATTTTGGGGAGACTTTTGGATAAATATGATAATATGTACGCTGATATTTCTGCCAGATATGCGGAAACGGCGGCAGTTCCACGTTATACGAAACGTTTTTATGAAAAGTATCAGGATAAATTGGTCTATGGTACCGATATGGGAACCGACCCGGAAATGTACGAATTAACCTTTCGTATTCTGGAAAGCGAGGATGAACATTTTTATGACCGGAATATATCTTCCTATCATTGGTCGTTTAACGGGTTGGGTCTTAGCGATGAGGTTTTGAAGAAAGTATATAGCGAAAATGCCAAGAAAATCCTGGACTAGGCAATATTGCCTTTTATCTTAAATGCAGTTATTTTTGGAGCATGGGGAAAAGAGTCCTAATTTCTTCATCAGTGGGCTGCTTGCCGTACTCACATATTTCAAAACCCTCTATATGTTTGGCGCTGGAAGCTTTTGTCCCGTACCATTTTTCAGCACATTTAAGGAGGGCCTCCTTGGGAGGTTGTGATCGCCAATTGGCCAACATTTCCAACCTGCCCTTATCATCCTTGGGCACTTTGTCCAAATTTCCTGCTGTCCAGGGAAGCCATTCAAAGAATTGTGATTTGTGTGCCGACATGGCATACACTTTTTGATCAAAAACAGCATCGATAATTACGGCGATATCGGGTTCGAATGGACTAGGTTTTTGAAAACTATCTTCCGAGTAAAGGAAAACAGGATTTTTTTGGAGCGGTGGTACTTCCGGGGCTACATTGGGAACTATTACCATATAGGCGGCGTCCTGTACCAAAACCCCTGTATACCTATGGTCCGGATGATAGTCATTGGGTCTAGGGGCAATGACCACATCGGCATTCCATTTTCTAATTTCACGTATCACCTTTAGTCGATTTTCCAAAGTAGGCATCAATTCCCCATCATGGTTGTCCAATACCGTATATTCCACCCCAAACCTTTTACCAGCTTCCTTGGCCTCTGCAATTCTTATTTTGGCAAGTTCCCCTCCGCCCATGGCATAATGACCGGCATCACCGTTGGTCAAGGAAACAAATTTTACATTGTGGCCCAACTTGGCCAGTAAAATGGCCGTACCCCCGGTGTCGATATCGCAATCATCGGGATGTGCGCCAAAAACGATGACGTTTATTTTTTCGTTCTGTGAATATAATACCGTCCAATTTAAAAGGAGATAACATAGAAGTATGATTTTCTTCATTGGAGTATGTTTGTGGTTGGGTGAATATGCACTATGCAAAAATTGATTGGGCATGCTTACTATAGCTAGAACCCTATGTACCTGAAATTTACATTATTTTTAGCTACACTACAAGTTTAAAAGGCTGGCGGAAAGGAGAATTAATGACATTCCAAGGTGCTGTCAACAACCTCCATGACAGGTTCGGGAGAAATATAGGGGATACCAAGTCCCATTCCCCTTAAAATAAATAGCAGTCCTACGAGGATTACAAAAACCGGGATCAATCGCTGAACAGATTTTTTTGCCGAGCCTTTTAACATACTGCCAAAATAGACGGCAGTGGTCATTAAAGGTATGGTGCCTAGTCCAAATAGGGTCATGAACAATGCGCCAAGCCAGGGGTTGGCAGTGGCAATACTGCCAAAAAGGGCCATATAAACCAATCCACAGGGCAGTAATCCGTTTAGGAAGCCAATGGTGAGAAAGGTGTCCGGACTCTTTCTTTGTAATTCCTTGCCAAGTCGACTTTTTATTTTGGTCAAGAAGGAATAAATGGGTTTGGAGAAATTGTATTTGCCAAAGGTTTTATAAGGAATAAGGATTACAACAATCATCAGGACTCCGATGATAATGGAAAGTCTTTGCTGTAGGCCAAAGACATAAAGTCCTTTGCCCAAAAATCCAAAAATAAGACCTATTAGACTGTAGGAGGTAAGCCTGCCCATATGGTAAAGAAAGACCTGAAATAATTTTTTGGCCGGTTTGTTATGATCTACCGGTAACATAAAGGCAATAGGGCCGCACATTCCAACACAGTGGAAGCTTCCCATTAGACCCAAAATTACGGCAGATAACAACATAGTTATAGGTATTGACCTTAGTAGTGTTTACACACTTTATTTATCTTGGCGATAGGTTATTTTTTTCTTAAACAAATAGGCTTCACCATTGTATTCCCAGGATACTTTAATGTCCCAGCGACCATCCAACAAACGATTGTCAGGTATGAGCAAATAGTCTTGGGATAGACTTACAGGTAAGTCAAAATCCAAGTGCTTGTTAGATGGTCTGTATAGGGACACTGTGCCTTTGATATTTTCTATACTCAAGTTGTTTGGGAAGACCACTTTTATACCTTTATCGGTTGTTTCCAATGTTAGGTCTACTTCTTTGGTACGCGAATTATTTTCTGCATCAATTTCATCCTGATATCCCAATTCCGCTCCATAGTAATTCTCTGTTACCAAATCGTGATTGGCTTTATTATCCATGCTCATTCGAACAACAAAAAACAGTATAAAACTTATAAACCCTATAAAGGCAAGTACAATTCCGGTTCCCCAATTAATTTTCATGGCTTTTTTATTTAGTTTCGATTTTCTTTACATTGGAAAATCTATTCGTTTTTTAGGTGTTTCACCTATCTTCTTTAATTTACTTATAGCTTCTGGGGCCTAAAAATCTGGCCGTAGCCGTTTCAATTAATTTATCCCCACTATAGACTCCGATACTCAATTTGTTCTTGTCACCTTCCAAAGCCGAATTGTTTATTTCTACAAATAGGGTGCCTTCCGCCAATCCTTGTGCGGGTACCGTAAAAAGTTCATGCCTAACCAGGTTGATGGTCCCTTTGTGCGATATCAGCTTAAAGCTTACGTTGGGTATATCCTTGGTGGTTTTGTTTACCAATTTATACGTATAAACGTTGCTGATGATATTGTCTTCCTTATGCTCGTACAGTTGACCTGGTAGCCTTAAGATATTTGCTTCCACCTCATTTCTTAAAAACAGCATTCCGATCAAGATTCCGGTAAGAATTACAAGTACCGCAGTATAACCTTTTAGTCGGGGTGTAAACTTGAACTTGGACTTTTTCTCAATATTGTCTTCGCTGGCATACCGGATAAGTCCCTTGGGAAGGTTTACCTTTTCCATTATGGTGTCGCATTCATCAATACAAGCTGTACAGTTGACACATTCCAACTGGGTTCCGTTTCTTATATCTATACCTGTTGGGCAGACGTTTACGCATTGAAAACAGTCAATACAGTCACCATGTCCAAGAGCTTCCCTGTCTTCTCCTTTTCTAAACTTTTTTCTTCCGTTTTCAGCCTCTCCACGCTTATGGTCGTAGGCAACAACAATAGACTTATTGTCCAGAAGTACGCCTTGCATCCTTCCATAGGGGCAAGCTATGATACATACTTGCTCTCTGAACCAGGCAAACACAAAATAGAATACCGCAGTAAAAATTAAAAGTGATACCAGGGTACTTACATGTTGTAATGGGCCATCGGTGATATATTCTATCAATCGGTCACTACCTATTAAATAGGCCAGGAATACATTGGCTATTAAAAAGGAAATGAAGAAAAATACAATCAGTTTTAGGGCACGTTTCCTGATTTTCTCTGCGTTCCAAGGCTGTTTGCTAAGACGTATTTGGGCACCTCGGTCCCCATCGATCCAAAATTCGATCCTTCTGAATACCATTTCCATAAAGATCGTTTGGGGGCACATCCAGCCACAAAAAATGCGCCCAAAGGCAACGGTAAATAGGGCTATGAATATTACCCCGATGATCATGGAAATTACAAAAAGATGAAAATCCTGTGGCCAAAAAGGAAACCCAAAAATATTGAAACGCCTTTCCAGAACATTGAACATTAAAAACTGGTTCCCGTTCACTTTTACGAAGGGAGCAAGAAATAGAAATGCCAAAAGAACATAACTTACATACTTGCGATATTCATAAAACTTGCCACTTGGCTTTTTTGGAAATATCCATGCCCTTTTCCCCTCCTCATTAATTGTTCCTATGGAGTCTCTAAAATTGTCCTGGTCCTGTGCCATTTCTTTGTTCTACTTTATTGTAATTATGGGCAAGCGTAAAAATGTTCCCAATAAGGTTTTAAGTGTCTACTCTCCAGTCCAGATTTCGCCTTCTGCAGCCTTTGGATTGGCAGGTGTCTTGCCGTTTATTTCCGAGAGAATAAAACTGGCTACCTGGGCTATTTCGGCAGGCTTAAGGGTTTGTTTCCAGGCTATCATTCCCTTTCCATCCCTTCCACCTTCTGAAATGGTATGGAAAACGTTTTTCACCCCACCTCCCAAGATCCAATATTCGTCGGTAAGATTTGGTCCAATACCACCACCGCCGTCCGGCATGTGGCAAGCTACGCAATTGGCACTGTATATTGCCCCACCAGCCTTAATATCGGAGGCTTCGGTCAATAGTTCTACCGTGTTGGCATCTACCAGGCCTTTTGCTGTTTTTTTATAGGCTTCAATAGCTATTTGGGCCTCGGCCACTTCCTGTTCATATTCCATGTTCTGGGTGTAATCATTAAATACGTGGAAACGGGCCAGGTAAACCACACCGAAAATTATGGTGGCATAGAACATATACACCCACCAAGGTGGAAGATTGTTGTCCAATTCACGGATACCGTCATAATTGTGGTCCAGGATAATTTCCTTTTCTTCCTCAACAGGTTTGTTTCCGGTCATTTTTTTCCAGAATTCCTTACCCCATTTCCACTCCCATTGCTTGGATTTGGTTTCTAAATAGCGCTTTTGTGCTTCAGGTGATAATGTTTGGAACATTACGTTTTCCACTGATTTAAGAATCAATTCAATTCCCACCAATATGAACAACACCACCAACATAAACACGAGGGTTATGGGATATTCAATAAATGCGGGTTTGTCCCCGGAGTCAATAAAATACTCCATCAATCCGAAGATTAGGAAAAAGATTAGTGGGACTCTTATCCACCAAGGTGACATATTTCTCATAACGATTCTTCTTTAGGTTGGTTTTCTTCTGTTTCTAATGGTATTTGGCTAACTTCTTTTATATGTTCTTTAGAGGCAGTAAATACCCACCAGAAAAGAATGGTAAAAAACAAAAAGAAGATTAACAGTGATATCATGGGATAGGTGGCAACGCCATCTATGCTTTCCATATAACCTTTTACAAATTTTAGCATGACTTATTTGTTTTGTGAAATTATTTCGTCCGTTTCCTTTATTTTTATATCTGTTCCCAGACGTTGTAGATAGGCTATCATGGCTACAATTTCCCTATCCTTCATTTCTATGAATTCTTCCCCGTTTTCTGCGGCATATTTTTTGTCTTCCTCATACCCTTTGGCGAAATCCGGATCTGAGTATAGATTTTTTTCTATTTTGGTTGCTTGCTCAAGCATAGCTTGTTCGGCGTTCGCAATCTCCTCCTCGGAATAAGGAACTCCTAGGGTAACCATGGTCTCCATTTTTGTCTTAATGTTACTTCTGTCATGCCTATTGCGCACCAACCATGAATAGGAGGGCATAATAGAGCCTGAAGAGGTACTTTGTGGGTCATACATATGGTTCAAGTGCCAATTGTCCGAATATTTCCCACCAACCCTTAATAAATCTGGTCCGGTACGCTTACTTCCCCATAGGAAAGGATGGTCATATACATATTCTCCAGCTTTGGAGTACTCGCCATAGCGCTCTACCTCACTTCGGAAAGGTCTTACCATTTGGGAATGACAGCCAACACAGCCCTCCCGTATATAAAGATCTCTCCCCTCCAATTCTAGAGGAGTATAGGGTTTAACACTTGTAATTGTCGGTATGTTCGATTTTACCAGAATAGTGGGTACAATCTGGATAATTCCCCCGATCAGAATGGCAATGGTAGCCAAAATGGTCAATTGTATGGGCTTGCGCTCCAACCAAGTGTGGAAAGTTTCTCCAGCGGTTCTTTTCTTGGATACGGTGGTCAATGCGGCCGCTTCTGCCAGTTCATCCTCAACATTTGTACCCTGCTTAATGGTAACAACTACGTTGTAGATCATGACAATTGCTCCAATAATGTACATGGTGCCACCAATGGCCCTCATCCAGTACATGGGGATAATTTCATTTACAGTCTCCAAAAAGTTACCATAGGCCAAGGTGCCATCTGGGTTAAATTCTTTCCACATTAAAGCCTGGGTAAAACCAGCAACATACATGGGAAGTGCGTAAAGTATGATTCCTAATGTGCCTATCCAGAAATGGAAATTCGCCATGGGAAGGGAGTGCAATCTGGTCTTGAACATTTTAGGAACCAACCAGTAGATCATCCCGAAAGTCAAGAATCCGTTCCATGCCAAGGCTCCTACGTGTACGTGCGCAATAATCCAATCGCTAAAATGCGCTATGGCATTTACATTTTTAAGGGAAAGCATTGGACCTTCAAAAGTGGCCATACCGTAACCGGTAATAGCGACAACCATAAATTTCAAAACCGGGTCTGTCCTTACCTTGTCCCAGGCTCCACGTAAAGTCAAAAGTCCATTGATCATACCTCCCCAGGATGGTGCGATCAGCATTATAGAAAAGGCTACCCCTAAATTTTGGGCCCATTCCGGTAAAGTGGAATATAGTAAGTGGTGAGGTCCGGCCCAGATGTAGATAAATATCAAGGACCAAAAGTGTACAATCGATAATCGATAGGAATATACAGGCCTATTGGCTGCTTTGGGTACAAAGTAGTACATTAATCCCAAGAAAGGTGTGGTAAGGAAGAATGCAACTGCGTTGTGCCCGTACCACCACTGTACCAGTGCATCCTGTACCCCGGCATATACCGAGTAACTTTTAAACGCACTAACCGGTAGGGCAAGACTATTAAAGATATGAAGTACTGCAACTGTTACAAATGTGGCCAGGTAGAACCAAATGGCCACGTATAAATGGCGCTGTCTTCTCTTTAGCATTGTCCCAATAAGGTTCCAGCCAAAGGCTACCCAGACCACCGCAATGGCTAAATCTATAGGCCATTCCAGCTCAGCATATTCCTTTGAAGAGGAGTAACCCAAGGGTAGGGTAATTGCCGCTGCTACTATGATAGCTTGCCATCCCCAGAAATTAAAATTACTTAGGGCATCGCTAAACATTCTCGCCTTTAACAAACGCTGGGTAGAATAATAAACGCCGGCAAAAATGGCATTTCCCACAAAGGCAAAAATAACCGCGTTGGTGTGTAAAGGTCTTAAACGGCCAAAACTCAACCAGGATATCCCATCGGTTAAATTTGGAAAAAGAAACATAAAGGCAAGTAATAAACCTACCGACATTCCTACAATTCCCCAAAACATAGTTGCATAAAGGAATTTTTTTACGATTTTGTTATCGTAATAAAACTGTTGTACTTCCATAATTACAATTTTTGACTTTCACTTTTTTGGTTAGATATTTCTTCGGTCTTCTCGGAAGAACTTTTTACAAGTTCATCTTCAAAGAGCATACGAACAGATGGGGTATAGGAATCATCATATTGACCACTCTTGGTAGCAATAATAAAAGCCGCAAAAAAAATGACGGCTACAACAATACTCAATGTCAACAATAAATAAATAACACTCATACCTACCTGAATTAGGGCGTAAAACTAAACATGGGGGTAATGGAATAATATGACATTTATCAGCTTTTGAAAAAATATTACAAGTTCTTCTCCCCAAGAACGTTTTAAAAGTAGCCTCCTTTCAAATATCCTAATTATTAATGTAAAATACTCATTCGAAACTTTAAAAAAATAAAGGTTTCAATTAAGATTGTGCAGGACACTAGTAATAGGGATTCATCTAAAATAATGTTCTTCTACCCATAATAATTCAATTTAGTCATGGATTTATGGGAAAGATTTTTAGTTTTGCCGCTACTTTGTTGAAAATCCGGTAAACCTTAACTGGTTTTTCTTCCCTAGGGGTTAATTATAAATTTTAACGGAATTGAATATGTTTAAAAAGGCAGGATTTATTTTATTTTCAAGTTTTATATTTTTTAGTTGTAAGCATAGTGAGGCCCCATGCACACCAAGTACAGAGGTAGTAAATTATCCTTCTGCCGATTCTTTGGCCCAGGTTCTCAATTGGCCCGAAGATTTGGATATTACTGGATTTTCAGGTCCCGACCTAACACCAAGTCCGGCCTGTATGGCTGTAGCGGCTACCGGGGAGGTTTTTGTTGGGGTAGATATGATGGGTTCCCTTGGGAAAGAGATGAACAAAGGGTTTATAAAACGTTTGGTAGATTGTAACCACGACGGAATAATGGATTCCTATACCGAATTTGCGCAGGTGGATAACCCGAGGGGCATCTTGGCCATTGGGGATCAGGTATTTGTTTTGCATACTACTTTTTCGCCCGAGACAGGGAAGGCCTTTAATATGGACTTGGTGGTATTTGAAGATAAGGACAAGGATGGAGTGGCCGATGGCCCAGCAAAGGTCTTAATAAAGAATTTGAGCAATTCCAAATACCTGGCGGATAGAGGAACAGATCATGCAACCAACGGTATACAGATGGGTATAGACGGATGGATATACATTGCCGTGGGCGACTTCGGTTTTCACAATGCCACGGATCGTGATGGAACACAATTGACCATGTTGGGCGGTGGTGTATTGCGCGTACGTCCGGACGGAACGGAAATGGAAGTGTATACCCATGGGTTACGCAATATATACGACGTGGCCATTGATCCTTTTATGAATATTTACACCAGGGGCAATACCAATGATGGTGGTGGCTGGAACATAAGATTTATTCACCAAATACAATCAGGGGAATATGGTTACCCTGTGCTGTTCAAGCATTTTACGGAAGAGATCCTTCCCGCCTTGGTAGATGTTGGTGGTGGCTCCGGAACAGGGTCCCTTTATATGAACGACAACCGTTGGCCTGAAAAGTACAATAATGTTCCCATGATGGCAGATTGGGGTAGAAGCTATCTTTATTTCCATAGGCTTACTGAAAATAAGGCCAGTTTTATACAGGATGAGGAAGAGTTTATCCAACTGCCGCAAATAACCGATGTGGATGTGGATGCAGCAGGTGCTATGTACCTTTCGGCTTGGGATGGTGCCGGATATTCCGGAAGTCCGGATAAAGGATATGTGGTCAGGGTTTTGCCTGAAGACTATAATTACGAACCATTCCCCAATTTAGAGGATTTTTATTGGACAGGTAGTTTGGTAGATTTATTAAAGGCAGATAATGCCAAGACTCGCTTAAGTGCCCAATACGAATTGATAAGGAGAGGGAAAGGGGCCGATAAAGTATGGAAGTTGGCAAAAGACAGTTCTTTGTCATTGGAGGTACGTGCCGCAGCTATATTCACTTTTGCCCAATTGGCCAGGGAAGGTGGAATTGACCGTCTGGTTACATTATCGGAAGACCCACAAGTTCAAGAATTTGCCTTGAGGGCCTTATCGGACCGTTTGGGTACCATTGAAAAAGTACCTACAGAACCATTTGTCAATGCACTGAAATCCGACTCAGATAGAGTAAAGGCGGCAGCTATTGTTGGTTTGGGAAGATTGGGTAAAAAGGAAGTGGCCAATGTTTTATTGGAGATTCCGGTTCCAAATTCCTTTAAAGCCCCCGAAATGGGCACCGAAGGACCTCATGCAAGGCCAAATGCCGAAATTATAGTTCCGCACTTGGCCGTTAAGGCATTGGTTAAATTAAATGCTGTGGACGCCTGCGTCAGTGCTTTAAATACCGATCAGCGGGAAATGGCACTTTGGGCAATGCGATATATGCATAGCCCTAAGGTTGTTGATGGAATGATAAAGGCATATGAAAATACGGAAGATGCCGTTTTCAAGAATAAAATAATCAATACATTGGCGCGTATTTACCACAAAGAGGCGCCTTATGATACTTCCTGGTGGTGGAGCACCCGTCCAGATACCCATGGCCCTTACTATAAAACGGTAGAATGGGATTACACCCCGGTAATACGTTCATTTTTAAAAGGGGAATGGGAAAAGTCTTCGGAAGATGAAAAGGAACTGTACGCAGAATTGAACAGTAAGTACCGATTGGCGATTGATGATTTTGGTACCGTGGAAATTACAGCTCCCAAGGAAGATATGCCAGCGGTAGACCTTGAAAAGATCAAAAATAAGAAAGGACAGATCGGGGAGGCTTCCATTGAGGATATCATGATCGCTTTGAAAAAGATTAAGGGTGATCCGGAAAAAGGAAAGGAGATATTTAAGACCCAGGCTTGTTTTACCTGTCACAGTGTATCCTCTGGGGAAGTAATGAAGGGTCCTTTTATGGGGCAAATAGGTTCTATAATGAACAGGGAGCAGATCGCTGAGTCTATCTTGAAGCCGAATGCCTCTATTTCCCAAGGATTTTCAACGGTTCAGATACAGACTAAAGGAGGCGATAATTATGTAGGGTTTGTAACCCAGGAATCGGCCACCGATCTCACCATAAGAAATATTGCAGGTACGGCAACCCAACTTAAGAAATCCGATATCGCTGAAAGAAAGGAGTTGGAGACCTCTATGATGCCCTCTGGTCTGGTGAATGCACTCAGTTATGAAGAAATGGCTTCTTTGGTAGCGTATTTGGAGCAACAGAAATAGGGGAGGGGTCTTTCCTAGATCTAAATTAATTGAGATCTTAAATAACAAAAGGCAACTGTTGCAAAACAGTTGCCTTTTGTTTAATCGTATATTTTGATCAACTTCAAAAAGTTATTCTACGGATGATTGTTTCCTGCCTAGTTTTCTTCCCAGAAGGTTTGTTGCAACGGTGGTGAATATTACAATACTGATGGAACTTAATGGCATTAGGATGGCCGCAATAACTGGCTGTAATTGTCCAGTTACCGCAAAATACAATCCCACAAGGTTGTACATTAAGGAAAGTGCGAAACTTAGTTTTATGATCTTAATAGCTTTTCTTGAGGCCAGAATATACTTGTAAAGGGATTTAAAATTTTTAGCATCCAGTATACCGTCACAGGCAGGAGAAAAAACATTTACGTTTTCCGAAATGGCTATGCCAACATTACTTTGTGCCAGAGCTCCGGCATCATTTAGTCCGTCCCCAACCATCATTACCTTTTTGTTTTGGTCCTGGAGCGACTTTATAAATTGCAGCTTATGGTCCGGTTTTTGATTAAAATATAGCGGTGTTCCCTTAGGTAACAATTTGGTAAGGTTAGCTCTTTCCCCTGCGTTATCCCCTGATAAGATTGCCAATCCCAGGTCGCGAGACATTGTTTTAAAGGTTTCCTCGACCCCGTCCCGGTATTGGTTCTGAAAAATAAAACAGCCCTTGTATTCGTCGTTGGAGCTCAAGTGGACAGAGGTGCTGTCCTTATTGTTTATGTTGGTGTTGCCAACAAATGCGGCAGAGCCAATTTTAACACTGTCCGTAACGGTCGAGCCTTTGATTCCCTGGCCCAAATATTCCTCGTATTCCTCAAGGGGCACAATGTTTTGTTCCGCCAACATATCATAAAGCTTTCTGCTCAATGGGTGATTGGAGGAGCGCAGGGTGTTTTTTAATAAGGACTCCTCTTCACTGGTCAGTTCCAGACCTTCATAGTAGACATTTCCCTTTTCAGCCGTGGTAATGGTGCCTGTTTTGTCGAATATAGCGGTATCTATCTGTGCCAATTGTTCTATGGTCTGGGTGTCCCTTAAGTAAAATCCGTGGCGGCCAAAAATTCGCAACATATTGCCCAAGGTAAAAGGGGCCGCCAGGGCAATGGCACAAGGACAGGCAATTATGAGCACCGCGGTAAAGACATTTATAGTTTTACTGGGGTCTATTATTAACCAAATTATGGCAGAGACGAAAGCGATGGTAAGGACGGCAATGGTAAATCTTTTGCCAATGCTGTCCGTTAAGGTTTGAAAGCTTCCCGATTTGTCCTGTTGGAAGACGGCGTTGCTCCATAGTTGTGTAAGATAGCTTTGGGAAACAGATTTTATAGCTTCAATTTCTATGGCACTACTTATCTGTCTTCCACCGGCATACACTTTGTCGCCAGAATTCTTGTCCACTGGTTCCGATTCGCCCGTCACAAAACTGTAATCTATCTTGGCATTTCCGTTGATCAGGATGGCATCCACAGGGATTAATTCCTCATTTCTTATAAGGAGCCTATCTCCGGCTTTAATGTCATATACCTGAGTGTTCTCTTCCGTATTTTTACTTGTGATTCTTGTAACGGCAATAGGAAAGTAGGATTTGTAATCCCGTTCAAAAGATAGATAGGAATATGTTTTTTGTTGAAAGAATTTACCTAAAAGTAAAAAGAAGACCAATCCCGTAAGGCTGTCAAAAAAACCCGACCCCCAATCGAAAATTATTTCGACGGTGCTCCGAAGGAATAAAACCAAAATGCCCAGGGCAATTGGGATATCTATATTTAAGAATCTAGATCTTAGTCCCTTGTATGCCGAAATAAAATAATCTTGGGCTGCATAGAAAACCACTGGTAAGGAAAAGGCAAACATTAGCCATCTAAAAATCCCTTTAAATTGTTCCAGCCAAAATTCCCCTACCTCAAAATATTCGGGAAAGGAAAGAAACATAACGTTTCCGAAGGCAAAGCCGGCAATACCTAATTTATAGGATAAGCTGCGGTCCGTTCCCTTTTTGGTCTTGTCATAATCGTCCAAGGAAATATAAGGTTCATAACCAATTCTGGACATTAGCACCACCAGTTCTTTAAGTGAAACTTTTTTGGAGTTAAAAGTGACCCTCACTGTCTTTTTAGGAAAGTCTACTTGGGAACTGTTTATGCCCTTGTTCAGTTTGTTTAGGTTTTCCAATATCCAAATACAGGAACTGCAATGTATATGGGGAATGTAAAGATTTATTATCTGGGTGCCGTTATCGTTGAACTCTATAAGTTTTTCTACTATGTTTTGCGATTCAAGAAAGTCATATTTGCCTTCCACTTCCTTAGGCGAGGCACCTGCTGCGGACTGTAGGTCATAATAGTAGGAAAGGTCGTTGTTGGAGAAAATCTCATAAACGGTTTTACATCCAACACAACAAAAATTTTTGTCGTTATGATTTATGGGATTGTTCCCGCAATCGTCACCACAATGATAGCACGTTGCCTTATCCATAGATTATTTGCTTAATACCTGCATGCAAAGATGCTCATGATTGCTATTTGAAAACATGATATTTGTCAGTTTTTTCTCTGCTAATAACCTTTAAATTTGCCGTATCAGGTAATTTTTTAGTTATGGGCAGATGTGAAAATTGTATAATACGTCAATTCAATTCCTTACGGGCAATGAGCAAGGAAGAACTGAAGCGGGTTTCAGATACCAAAACTACCAAATTAGTAAAAAAAGGTGAAACCATTTTTGGCGAAGGAGAAAAGCTCAATGGTGTTTTTTGTGTAAGGGATGGAGTTTCCAAGTTGTCCAAATTAAGTCCAAACGGGAAGGATCAAATAGTAAAACTGGCGACTAAAGGGGCTGTCTTGGGGCAGCGTTCGGTAATTACCGAAGAAGTGGCCAACTTGAGTGCAATTGCGGTAAATGATATGGAGGTTTGTTTCATTCCCAAGGATGCCATAGTGGATAGCCTTAATAGCAATCCCAATTTTGCTGTGGAAGTATTGAGGCATATAGCACATGATTTAAAAGAAGCCGACGATGTTATTGTAAATATGTCGCAAAAAACCGTAAAGCAAAGGATAGCAGAGGCTTTTATATATTTGGAGGAAAATTTTGGAAAGGATAACAACGGTTATTTGGCCTTGACATTGTCCCGAGAAGATATTGCCAATGTAGTTGGTACGGCTACAGAATCTGCCATACGTATTATTTCAGATTTCAAAAAACTGGGCTTGATAAAAGCTTATGGAAAAAAGGTTGCCATAGCGGACAGAAAGGCCCTCAATGAGGTTGCAAAGGGGAGCTGATCCCCGTGTTTCCGTTTCATCTTTTTCAAATTGAAGTTGGCCTAGCCCGTTTCCCCATATCCCACATGTTTATGCGCTTTGTTTCTTCCTTTTTTTGTGGATAATCAGTTATAATTACCATTGCTAAATGGGCTACTGTCGAAGTTTTTTGCGGTAGGATATCAATCTCAAAAGCTGATAAATGTCATAGTTCAGGTTTTTCACTTCCCATAATTTTACCCCATGGTTTTAACCCCTTATCAGGGTTCTTATAAAATATAAAATAGTTTGAAAAAGATATTATTACCTACAGATTTTTCTCCCAATGCTTGGAATGCAACCAAATATGCAATTTCCCTTTATAAGCATGAGGAGTGCGAGTTTTATATTTTAAATACATATACTCCTACCATTGCCCACAGCAGATTTATGGCGACAGGCGCTGGCGGCAAGGCATGTGAGGATGTGGTAAAGAATAATTCCGAAAAAGGCTTGGATCAACTATTAAAAAAGATCCAGGAAAAGTACCATAATCCCAAGCATAAGTTTATTGCCATTTCTTCCTTTAGCCTATTGGTAGATGAAATAAAGAATATCATAGAGACCCATCAAATTGGTTTAGTGATTACGGGAACAAAAGGTGCTTCCGGTTTGGAGGAAGTGTTTATGGGTAGCAATACCGTTAGAATAATAAAATCTATAAAGAACTGCCCGGTACTGGCCATTCCCCAACATTTTAAGTTTAAGACTCCTTCCGAAATAGCTTTTGCAACAGATTTTAATAGGTTCTACACGACTTCTGAACTGAGGCCCCTATTGGAAATGGCAAAATCCTTTAAGGCAGCTATTAGGATAGTACATGTGCAATACGAGATTAAATCGCTTACAGAAGTCCAGCAATTCAACCTGAATATGTTAAGGAAGTATATTGGTGAGGTAGAGCATTATGTGCATACGGTTTCAGAATTGAATTCGGTTTCCCAGACCTTGGAGGTTTTTGCAGACGAATTGGACATACACTTGCTGGCCATGCTAAATTATCAGCATAGTTATATGGAAAAAATGACACGTGAACCCGTAATTAAACGATTGGCCTTTCATACCCAAATACCCTTATTGGTAATTCCGGAATTGGGTATGGGAACTCCGCCAAATAGCAAAAGAGGACAGGAAATATCGGCCTCTAATTAATTTCACTCCTTAACGGATAATCTTCATAGAAGTCCTTAAAGGTCTTGTCTGTAGTATAATTGTCTTTAAGCACTCTAACGACCATATATACGAGCATTATTTGCCCTAATACAGTAATGTAAAAAACCCAATTAAATGGAAAGTTCATAGCCGTCATTATGGTCAGGGAAATTAGGACCAAGGTTGTTGCGGCTACCCAGAACATAGCAGTGTTTTTCATCTTTTTTTATTACAAGTTATTCAAAATCAAGGAGGTTTAGTGTTAAATGACTGCTAAATATGTTTGGGACAATTTTTGGTATTTGGATGAAAATTAATAAGATGGATTTGGCCATGAACACATATTCTTAGCCTTTATGATTGGGCTTAGGGGTTTAAAATTTTGGCTTTTAAGGATTTGAAATTATTTTTTGATATTTTAGTGCATTATAGTTGAAATGAAGACATTGGAGAATTATCGAACTTATATTGCGCAGCCTAAATTACTCGTGGCAACAGATTGTATTGTTTTTGGTTTTGATGATGGCGTATTGAAACTTTTGGTTTTTAGGAGAAGAATTGATCCCTTTAAAGGAGAGTGGTCATTAATCGGAAGTTTTGTGGATGCAGAGGAGAGTGTTCCAGATGCTGCCCGCCGTGTTCTTTTGGAGTTTACGGGCTTGGAGAATATTTTTTTGGAGGAACTAAAGGTGTATAGCGATGTGGATAGGGATTCAGGAGCAAGATGTATTTCCATTGCCCAATATGCTTTGATCAGAATTAATGACTATGATAGGGAACAAGTGGAATTGCATGGTGCCAAATGGTTTGCCTTGGAAGATATTCCCCAATTGGTTCTTGATCATAACGTTATGATTGCCGATGCCTTGGATAGATTAAGACAGAAAACTGCCCATAGGCCTATTGGATTTGAACTTCTCCCTGAAAAATTCACCATTCCACAGCTTCAATCATTATATGAGGCCATTCACCAGACCAAATTGGATGATCGTAATTTTAGAAAGAAATTATTATCCTTCGATTTGCTAATTAAGTTGAACGAGAAGGATAAATCTACCTCAAAAAAAGGTGCTTTTTTGTATAGGTTCGATTACGACAAATACAAAAGGCTGGAGGAATCAGGATTTAATTTTATACTCTAACCTATCTAAAATGGGACCTGTAAGGATTGTCCAAATAAGCTTGCCCAAATAATGAAAATCTAAAAACCTTTACTATCTTTGTCAAGTTGTGTTGTGTCTCAATGCAAATTGAGGCAAGGTTGTATTTGTCGAACCGTCCGGATGTAAATTTGGACTGACAAGCGCCGATGAAAGGCTTTCCATTTTGGGAGGCTTTTTTTGTTTGCATTCCCCTGAAATTAATGTTTTAAGAGTTTTAATCCTTTCACTCTAATCTTCTACCAAGGCTATTGCAGAACAGTTTATGGATTAAATAGCCACGAAAATCCAACCATTACATCATTATTAATTGAAATTTAATATTTCAGATACTCCTTATTTTATCGTATTTTTAAAAAGGAATCATTAATAAGGATATAACTATGCCCTTGTATCATAAATTAGGAAAAATTCCCCCCAAAAGACATACTATTTTTAAGAAAAAGGACGGCAGTCTCCATTATGAGCAATTGTTTGGAACCATTGGTTTTGACGGTATGTCATCGCTCATGTACCACTTGCATAGACCTACAATGGTAAAGGAAGTAGAAAAGTCCTTCGATGTTTCTCCTAAAGCCATGGTATCCCATAATATAAAGTCCAGATTGCTCAAAGGTTTCGAAGTGAAGCCCATGAACGATTATTTGGAAAGTAGAACAGTTATGTTGTTTAATTCGGATGTTCATGTCTCGCTGGCGGCACCAAAAAAATCAATGACCGACTATTTCTATAAAAATGCGGATGCCGATGAAATGTTGTTTGTTCACAAAGGCACAGGAGTTTTGAAAACCATGTTGGGAGAAATAAAGTTCGAGTATGGGGATTATCTTATTATTCCCCGTGGAATGATCTACCAGATTAGCTTTGATAGCGAGGAAAATAGGTTGTTGATAGCCGAATCATATCATCCTATGTACACCCCAAAAAGATATAGAAACTGGTTTGGACAGCATTTAGAGCATTCTCCATTTTGTGAGCGCGACTTTAAATTGCCACAGAATTTACAGACCCATGATGAGTTGGGCGATTTTGTGATCAAAGTTAAGAAGCAAGGCCAATTGCACCATTTGGTATATGCTTCCCACCCTTTTGACGTGGTAGGCTGGGATGGTTACAATTATCCCTATGGCTTTTCCATTCATAATTTTGAGCCCATTACCGGGCGTGTTCACCAACCACCTCCAGTGCATCAGACTTTTGAGACTTCGGCCTTCGTGGTCTGCTCCTTCGTTCCGCGCTTGTACGACTATCACCCCCAGTCCATACCTGCTCCTTACAATCATTCCAATATAGATTCAGACGAAGTATTGTATTATGTGGATGGCGACTTTATGAGCAGAAAGAATATAGATAAAGGATATATTTCACTGCATCCAGCAGGGATTCCCCATGGCCCGCATCCGGGTACGTATGAAGCCAGTATTGGAAAATCCAAAACCGAGGAGTTGGCAGTGATGATAGATACCTTTAGGCCCTTGCAACTTACCAAGGCCGCCTTGGATATTGACGATGGCAAGTATTTTCAATCCTGGTTGGAATAAGGCTTCCTTGCTGGGATGAAAAATAGGATATAAAGGCTTACAATTTTATTGGCTTTGGTGAATTACGAAATGAACAAGTGAGGCGGCCAATTTAGCCGTTTGATGGTCAATATCGTATGTTGGGTTCATTTCAGCTAAATCGAGGCTTATTAATTTTTTTGATGCAATTATAATTTTCAGGCATTCCAGGACAATTTCCGGGGAGAAACCCATTGGGGAAGCGGCACTTACGCCAGGGGCGTAGGCCGAAGAAAACCCGTCCAAATCTATCGTGGTGTAGATATAATCCACCTCCTTGGTAAATTGCGTTATTTTATCTTTTATTTCATTGAAATGAAGGAGGTTGAAGTTTGTTTTTTCAACGTATTGGACGCCTAGGTCCTTTGCTATGTCATAAAGGATTCTGCTATTGGCATCCTCGCGGATTCCAAAACACATGTATCGGAAATTTGACTGATCCAGTTTACAGTCTTGTGCAATTTGGTAAAAGGGGGTGCCGGAATTATTATTGGTTTGGTTACTTCGTAAATCAAAATGGGCGTCAAAATTAATAATGCCAATGGATTTATTATTGCCTTCCGTGGCAAGATATTTTTTTATTCCGTTATAATGGCCATAAGCAATGTCATGACCACCTCCCAAAAGTATGGGGAAAGCGTTTTGCTTAAGCAATTGGGCGACGGTACGCGACAAAACGGTTTGTGTTTTTTTTAAATCCCCATCCTTACAATCTACGGTTCCCGTATCCAGCAATAAAACGTTTTCTGTTAAATGGTTTGGGAGTTTAGCGAGCTGCTTACGGATGGCATCGGGGCCCAAAGCTGCGCCAATTCTCCCTTCGTTCCTTTTAACGCCCTCATCGCAGGCATATCCCAATATGGCCCAAGCCGGTGTATTGATACTGGGAAATTTATCAGTATTAAGATCTACGAAAACTACTTTTTCATGCAGGTAGAATTTTTGACCAGATTTGCGGCCAGTCCAGAGCAATGAGTCGGTTTTGGAATAGGTGTGCATTATTATTGAATTTTATAGGTTGATGGCCTAACTAACCGATGAATTTATTCTAGGTCGATAATGAACAAAATAAAGCATTTGATAAGTGTGAAAACTCCTATATCAATATTAGTGTTTTTCCATTTGATGCGAGCAAGTGTTGCCAAGTATTTTTCAAGATACCTGTCGTTTTTTCACTACGCTTTTGGCGCATTTATAATGTCGTATTGGATAGCTTGAAGGATAAGTTGGAATCCCAATATAATGGATAGGGTAACGATCATAATGGTTCCTGTAGGGGCAAATGTATTTATGTTGGCGTAATATATCCATTCCGAAATACCAAAAATAAGACCGAACATAAAAAGTGGAAAACCAAATAGCAGATATACCGACCCAATATTAAAATCGTACAAAAAGTATTCTTTTACAATACGTTTTAAGAAAGTACTGGTCAGCCTTGCTCCAAAGACAAAAGGCATTTTCCATATTTTCATGTTGGATTTTTCCTCCCCGTATATGGCGGGCATAGGGACATCCTTAATGGCTGCTTTTTCAAAGTATAGTTGGGACAAAAGAGAGGTTTCAAAATAGTAACGGTTGGCAAGTTTGCTGAAATCCAACTTTCTCAAAACATCGGTTTTAATGGCCAAAAATCCGTTTGTGGGATCAAAGTTGTGCCAATAACCTGTTGCTGATTTAATAAGGAACGATAAGCCTAAATTCCCAATTCTACGAACAATAGGCATGGCTCTTAAGGCTTTTAGGTCCTTAAATCTATTGCCTTTGGCTACATCGCATTTATTGGCAATTAAAGGGTCTAGTAAATTGGGAAGGTAGCTAAGGTCCATCTGGTCATCTGCATCGACCTTGATTATAATTTCTGCACCAATTGCAATGGCCTCTTCAAAACCTCTTTTGGTAGCACCACCGACCCCTAAGTTTATGGTGTTTTCTAAAAAATATAGGGTTGCCTTGGCATGTACAAGTTTTTCCAAATCATCCTTGGGTAATGGGGTTGGACTTTTGTCGTCTACAATTATTACGTACTGTATGTATTCCGGTAATTTGGAAATAACGAGTAATATTTCATTTGAGGCATTGTAATATGGGATTACAACTGCGATTCTCTTGGAGCTATATTTCTGCATTTCCATGGTTGCCGTGTTAATTAAGATTCTTTATTTATTATATCTATCCCTTCTATTCTTTTAGTTCCCTGCCTGTTGTTTGGCGTAACTTAAATTTCCCTTTGACAACTTAGAGTTCGGATCTAATTTTAGTGCTTCATTACATGCGGTTATTGCCTTCTGGTATTTGTTCAGTTCGTTGTAGGCAGAACAAATGTTGTTATAGGCAATGGCGTTAGGTGATATTGCTATGGATTTCCTTGCAGCTGCAATGCAGGTCTGATATTTTTTTTTCTTGTAATATTCAAGACTAAGATTTATATAATAATTTGATACTTCCTTATCTGATAAATTGGCGGTAACATTGGCGGTACTCTTCTTTTTATCCATAGCATTCTCCAAATTGTTTTTTGCCAATTGATAGGAGGGTTTTAACTCCAATGCCTTTTGGTAGGCCTCTATGGCCTGGTCATAATTCAATAAATAAAAATGGCCTATACCTATATTGTTGTAGGCATCAGCGTATTCAGGTTTTAATTCCAAAGCTTTTCCGGCTGCTCTAATACAATCTTCGTAGTTGCTTGCATTGAAATATTGCAAACTTAAATTTAAATATTTTTCTGGGCTTGGAGCACTGGCTACCTCTTCTTCAAGGGCGGCAAGAATGGATTTTTTGTTCAAGGCAATATCCAAGTATTTTTTAGCGGTGCTATCTTCTGACCATTTTGCCAAAACTTCATTGCTAAAGTTTTTCATATTTTCCCAATCCTCAAGTTTATGAAAGGATTTTAGGATATATTCCCGGGTCTCAAGATAATTGGGAGTAAGATTATTTACCTGAGTAAAATAATCTATGGCCTCTTTAAATTGGTCATTTTGAAATAAATACCGTCCGTAAAAGTATTTGGTTTTATGGTTTGAATCACTTAGTGATAAGGCCTTTTTAAAGTTTTTGTCTGCACTTTCCTTATCGCCTATTGCATTTTTTAAAATACCAAGATTGGTATAAATACTGGAATAATTAGGAGAATATTCCAAGGCTTTATTAAATGATATTTCGGCATTGGCATAATCGGCATCCGCCATAAGGGCAAGTCCATAATTCATATGACCGCGGCCGTTTTCAGGACTTTTTATGGTAACATCTTTCCAAAGACTACGCTCGTCTTTCCATACTTTATTTCGCTGGTGAATGCCATAGGCATTGGCGGTCAAGAAAAAGATGATGAACAAGGCTACTGAATATTGACCAATATGTGTGTTCAATATTTTCGGAAAATAGGTTTCAAGGATATATTTGCTGCCAAAAACAAAGGCTATTGTTAGGCCCATATAGGGTATAAAACTTCGGTGGTCGTTTAATACTTCTGCAAAAGGAAGAACGGAAGAAGATGGCAGTAGTGAGATGAAAAACCACAACATGCCAAAGGAAAATAATTTGGTTTCCTTTTTATTGGATGCCTTTAATGCCAAATAAGCCAAAAGAGCAATACCAACTATCCCTAATATGGGCCTATAATCCAAAATGGACTCAAAGGCCTTCCAATCAGTGTCGGCGGAAAGGTTATATGGAATAAAATATGTCAAAATATAGTGGCACATTACCAATGGCTGGGTAATTAGATAATTGTACCTATCAGGTCCGCCTGGGGCAAAGGTATCCGGCAACATGCTAAAATAGAACACTAAAAACGCTACGGTCAGTATAAAGGAAGGAAACACCTTGACAAAGGAGCGGATACATTTTTTAAATTCAGTTGCCCTATAGAAGTGTAAAAGGTCTACTTCTTCCTCAAATACTAAAAAATAAAGAAATAATAGCGGCGAAAAAACCAAAGCCATTTCCTTGGAAAAGAAGCCAATAAATGGAAAAATAAGATAAAGATGCCATTTTCGCCATTTTCCACCACTTAAAAATGCCACAAATCCTAATAGGACATAAAATCCTGCAATAATTTCCGACCGTTGAATAATATAATTTACCGTTTCCGCATTGGCACATAGTAGGCCAAATGCTGCAGCGACCAGTAGTCCCCAAAATTGGTTGTAGTTGGAAAATTCCAGCCTGTCCAATAGTTTTTTTACAAAAAGACAGAGCGCGGCACAGGTGAATATGAAGAATATAAAAATATGAATATGGAATGCTAAAGGGTCCAAACCATTTCCCAATTTAAAATCTATGGCGTTTTCAAGGGTAGTGTATGGCCGGTAGGTCTGATTGCTAGGGAGAGAACTAAAGGTGGTGGCATCCTTGAAAAATGCTTTTACATCTACCTCTTTAATAGCATTGTTATCTTCTATGGTATGGCTATCGTCAAAATGAAAACCATTTAAGAAATGATTGGAATATGCCAGTATCAGTACAAATAACAATAGGGTGCCTAGTAAAATAAAAACCGGATTTTTAAATGAGTTGTAGTTGTTGCTGTTATAACCGGTAATCCTGTATATAGCCTTGGTGAACTTTGGTATTACTGCAATCATCGAGTTTGGTAATTTTTTTTCTTGGTTTTAGCGGCAAAAAATTACAAACTTCCAAGCCGCTCTTTCATATTTAATAACAACCTATTTTATCCACGGACCTATTAATAATTACTTTATTTCCGTGGCAGAATTAAATTCCAATAATCCTCTTTACTATACTTTTTTAAAAACAAAACATCGGGTGTCAGGGAATATTTGTAAAAATGGGAATAGAAAAAATACGCCAATTTTAGTAACCAATCTCATTAGATACCCTTGTTGGTTATCTTGTTCTATTCTATCGGATATTTCTGATAAATTGATGGTTTTCAATGGAAAGGACTCTACCTGTTCAAAATTGTTGTCCTTGGCCAGCCTCAACAAGGTACGTTTTGTAAAATAGCTCAAGTGCGGGCTGTGAAAATTAAATTGCCACATTCTGTCCAATATGGATTTTACACCAAATCTATAGGCTATTTTGGACATGAAATAAATTATTCCGTCTTGCTGTGGTAAATTAATGATCAAAAGCCCATCGGAATTTAGCAAGTTATAATTAGCTTTCATTATTCCCTTTAAATCGGGTAAATGCTCCAAAACATCATTATAGGCAATAAAGTCGTACAATAACTGTTCCGAGAGGTCTTGTGGGAAAAAACCATTCTTCACTTGCAGATCTTCCTTTTGGTAGCGGGCATTAAATCGGGTTTCAGGCTCAATTCCCTCACAACTAATATTGTAATCTTTACATACCTCCAGAAACCAGCCATATCCGGGACCTACTTCCAGGCCATGGACTTTGGTTATACCATGCTTTTTGATGGAAGTGATGATATGCTGAAAATTTTCCTTGCGTAAATTGATAAGTGCCTTCTCCCTAGTTTCTTCGTTGAGATCGGAAACTAAAGTTTTATTGAAGGTGGCATCAGGACAAAATTGAAAACCACAATTTGAACATTGATGTACATTAAATTTTAGTTGGTATTGTAATTTGGTTTTGGGATTGTTACAAATAGGACAGGGAATCATTATTTTTATTATGGTTTTTTTACTGATTATTTGCTCCAACAAAAGGAGAAACAATCCCTAATGAAAAACGATATAAGGACTGTTTCGTCCATAAAAATAGATGTTTCCAAGTAAAATATAAAATTTAGGTGAGGTTTTTACTTTAATAGTTGTAACCAGATCCAATATCACGCTAGTGCGACATGGACGATTGACATGTGCCATTGCCAATTGACCAAAATATAATTGATTATTAAAACAATCTTTCCAACAATTCGGCTTCTACCAAATTGGGCAAGGTTACCTTTAATTCCGGAGTACGTGCCATTTCCCGTTTTATGGCAAATATCGCTTCCTTGTTTCTGGCCCAACTTCTTCTGGATATCCCATTGTTTACATCATAAAAGAGCATGTTTTTTAAGCGCCTCGCGGCCTCGTCCGAACCATCCAGGACCAAACCGAAACCACCATTGATGACCTCGCCCCAACCTACACCACCTCCGTTGTGGATGGATACCCAAGTAGCGCCCCTAAAACTATCGCCAATAACATTTTGGATTGCCATATCTGCGGTAAACCTACTTCCGTCATAAATATTGCTGGTTTCCCTAAAGGGCGAATCGGTACCCCCCACGTCATGGTGGTCCCGTCCCAAAACAATGGGTGCACTGATTTTTCCAGAGTTTATAGCAGTGTTGAAGGCCATGGCAATTTTAGCCCTTCCCTCTGCATCTGCATATAAGATGCGGGCCTGAGACCCTACTACCAATTTATTGGATGAAGCTTCCCGGATCCATTTTATATTGTCCTGTATTTGCTGTTGGATTTCGGAGGGTGCATTAGTCCTAATTTCTTCCAAAGTTTGCAATGCAAGATCATCGGTTTTTTGTAAATCCTTAGGGTCTCCAGAAGTACACACCCATCTAAAGGGTCCAAAGCCGTAATCGAAACACAAGGGGCCTAAAATATCCTGTACATAGGAAGGATATCTAAAGTTGATACCATTACTCGCCATGATATCTGCCCCAGCCCTGGATGCTTCCAATAAAAAAGCATTGCCGTAATCAAAAAAATAGGTGCCCTTGGCCGTATGCTTGTTAATGGCCGATACCTGTCTTCTTAATGAAGCTTGAACCCTTTGTTTAAATTCTTCGGGTTTGGTTCTCATAAGAAGGTTGGATTCTTCAAAAGTTAGGCCGGCGGGATAATACCCCCCTGACCATGGATTGTGAAGGGAGGTCTGGTCGGATCCCAAATGAATGAATATGTTTTCCTGGTCAAACCTTTCCCATACGTCAACAATGTTGCCGATGTAGGCCAAGGAAACTACCTCCTCTTTTTGAATGGCCAGTCTGGTTCGTTTTACCAATTGATCCAGGTCTTCCAAAAGCTCATCTACCCAAGCTTGCTGGTATCTTTTTTGTGCAGCATCTTTATTTACCTCAGCACATATGGTAATGCAGCCGGCAATATTTCCGGCCTTGGGCTGGGCTCCGCTCATTCCCCCTAAACCGGAGGTGAGAAATATTTTTCCTTTGGCCGATTTTCCTTTTTGTAAGACCTTTCTAAAGGCGTTCAGGACGGTAATGGTAGTGCCATGAACTATTCCTTGTGGCCCAATATACATATAGGATCCGGCCGTCATTTGTCCGTATTGGGTAACTCCAAGGGCATTATACTTCTCCCAGTCATCCTGTTTGGAGTAGTTGGGGATCATCATCCCGTTAGTTACAACCACTCTAGGGGCTTCTTGGGATGAGGGGAATAGCCCCATGGGATGCCCGGAATAAATGTGCAGGGTTTGTTCGTTGGTCATATTCGCCAAGTACTGCATGGTTAAAAGATATTGGGCCCAATTCTGAAAAACGGCACCGTTGCCTCCATAGGTTATTAGTTCTTCGGGATGTTGTGCTACCTTGGGATCCAAATTGTTTTGGATCATTAGCATAATACTGGCGGCTTCTACGGTTTTTGCGGGATATTGATCAATTGGCCGTGCAAATAGAGGATAATCGGGCTTAAAACGATACATATATATTCTGCCCAGGGTATTCAATTCTTGGGCAAATTCTTTTCCAAGGATTTCGTGCCAATCCGAAGGAAAATAGCGCAAGGCATTGCGTATGGCCAATTTCTTCTCCTCAAGGGTTAGGATATCCTTACGTTTGGGGGCGTTATTGGTATTCTTGGGATAGACTTTTGTTTGGGGCATTACCTTTGGTATGCCTTGGAGTATTTGGTCTTTAAAATTCTCGTCCGTCATCGTTCGCGTCTTTTTTGATTATATATCCATTACCAATTTTCCTTTTTTGCAGACAAGGGAGGGGGGCATCATTCCTTGCTGGTAAAAAATCTCCCTGTAATCGTTGGTTGGAAATGCAACGAGATCTGCCAATAATCCCGTTTTTAATGTACCCCGGTCCTTTAGGTTCAAAGCCGTCGCTGCTCTAAAAGTAATCCCGGACAATACCTCGGTATTGGTGAGTTTTTCAAAGGAACCGAGCACGGCTGCCTGAACCAACAAATTACCCATTGGGGCGGAACCTGGGTTCCAATCACTGGCGATGGCCAAGGCCGCTCCGGCATCTAACAATCGGCGGGCAGGGGCATAGTTGCAGCCCAATCCCATAGAGGCGCCCGGCAAGGCAGTGGCCACTACATTGCTTTTAGCCAAAAGCTGAATTTCTTTTTCTGTACTGGCTTCCAGATGATCGGCACTGATAGCATCATATTTTACAGCTACGGCACTTCCACCTGTAGAAAATTGATCGGCGTGCACGGTGATATCGAACCCCATGGCCTTGGCCATGTCAAAATATGCCGCAATTGAAGCTGGGGAAAAGGCCCCTTCTTCCACAAAGGCATCAATTCTATGGGATAAGTTTTCTTTCTTTAAAATCGGAAATAGTGAAGTGCTTATTTCCAGTAGATAGTCATCTGCCGTGCCATTATAATCTTTTGGAACCATATGGGCTGCCAAACAGGTAGGAATCAGGTCGGACTGGCATTGTTCGTTGGCCAATGCAATGGCCCTTAGCATTTTTAGTTCCTCCTGTACCGAAAGTCCGTAGCCGCTTTTCACTTCTATGGTAGTCACTCCACGGGTCAAATGTCTGTCCGCTCTTGTTTTGACACCTGCTATTAGGGAGGAAGTTGCGGCTTTTCTTGTCTCTGTTACGGTGTCCCATATTCCACCACCAGCTTTGGCA
Source organism: Arenibacter sp. S6351L (assembly GCF_023016025.1). Classification (NCBI taxonomy): domain Bacteria; kingdom Pseudomonadati; phylum Bacteroidota; class Flavobacteriia; order Flavobacteriales; family Flavobacteriaceae; genus Arenibacter; species Arenibacter sp. S6351L. Next base: position 221,140 of record NZ_JALKBB010000005.1, read on the forward strand.
ATTTCTAGATAGGTTTTTCCTGAATTGCGAAGGGCATAGTCATTGGCCCTGCTCCCTCCAAAGCAAATATGGGTATGGGCATCTATTAAGCCGGGTAGGCACACCATATTGGTTTGAATATGGATGTTTTCGGCATTTAGGCGGTTTGCTTCCGTCTGAATTTCAGGATAAGATCCTACGGCGTGAATTTTTTCATCTACCATAATAATACCCCCATTTTCCAAAATTGGCAATTGCTCGTCCGATAGGGCTCCTTTTAGCGGTAAACCTGCCATGGTCAAGATTTGTTTAAAGGGGCCTATAAGGGTATATTTTTTCATGTTTGTCTAAGGTCTATAGTATGCAGATTGTTGTTGATGGGTTCGCTGTAGTTTAATATTTTTCAAATTCCTCTTCGAATGGACTTTCCATTTTTAGATTGTGGCGTTTCATTGTTTTTTCTACCGAAAGTATTATGGTGCGGTCCTTGATCATTTCGATTCCTTTTTCAATATCATCGGAAAACACCCTGTCTTTATCCGCAAAGGCCACTTTTTTGCGAATAGTTTTGTGGACTTCATCCAACAATACTCCGGATTTCATAGGCTTTCTAAATTCAAAAGCCTGAGCTGCGGTGAGGAGTTCAATGGCCAATATTTTCTCTACATTTTCCAATACCTGAAGGGCCTTTCTGCCGCTGATGGATCCCATGCTTACATGGTCTTCCTGGCCTAGGGAAGTAGGGATGCTATCCGCACTGGCAGGGAAACACAAGCCTTTATTTTCACTGGCCAAAGCCGCAGTAGTGTATTGAAGAATCATATAGCCCGAATTGATTCCGGTATCTTTCATCAACAATTTGGGCACCCCGGGACTGTTGCCTTCCAGGGCCAAATAAATACGGCGGTCCGAGATGTTTCCAAGCTCTGAAGCGGCCAAGCATGCGTAGTCCAGCGCCATTGCCAATGGTTGTCCATGAAAATTGCCCCCACTAATCGTTAATTCCTCATTAATAATGATAGGGTTGTCCGTGACCGAGTTCAATTCTATCTCCAACAATTCCTTCAAATGCAACCAGGCGTTTCTGGAGGCCCCGTGTACTTGGGGAATACATCTTAGGGAATAGGGGTCCTGTACCCGTTCACAATCTATGTGGTCCTGCATAATTTCTGAATCTTCCAATAGGAAACGGATTCTTGAAGCTACATGGCCATTGCCTTTAAAGGGCCGTAGTTTGTGCAACTCATTATAAAATGGTTTTACACTACCCTGTAATCCTTCAATCATCATGGCCCCAATAATGTCGGCATGGGTAAGGCAAGCGTGCATTTTGTCTATGGCCATTACGGCATGGGCAGCAATAAATTGGGTGCCGTTAATTAGGGCCAGGCCTTCTTTTGGACCTAATTCCAAGGGTTCAAGGCCATAAATTCTATGAAGTTGATCTGTGGAGATCAATTTTCTTATATACCTGACTCTTCCCAATCCTATTAGCGGTAAAAATAAATGGGATAAGGGAGCAAGGTCACCGGAAGCTCCTACTGAACCTTGGGAGGGTACTATTGGAATAGCATCATTGTCTATGTGCCATATTATTCGGTCCAGGGTGGCTTCTGCAATGCCGGAAAAACCTTTGGCAAGGGAATGGGCCTTTAGCACGAGCATTAATTTGGCCATTTCGGTTGCGATAGGCTGTCCAACCCCTACACTATGGCTTTGAAGTATATTGTTTTGTAATATTTTGGTTTCGGATTTGGAAATCTTGGTGGTACACAAGGGGCCAAATCCGGTATTGATTCCGTAAACAGGTTTGCCCATTTCCACAATACGTGCCACGACTTCATAACTGGCCCGAATTTTTTTTCTTGCTTTTTCTGAGATTTGTCCTTGGATCGTTCCCCTAGTAAGGCCTAGGGCTAGACCTGCCGTTAAATGATCTTCCCCGAAAAAAAAGATTTTTTTTGAAGTAGTCATAGGATTATTTTTTATGAATATAAATTTATTGATTATGTTTGATAATCACCAATACTATTAATATACACACTTAATAACCATGGGTTATCAATTAGAGCTCAGACATTTCAATTATTTCTTGGCAGTGGCCGAAGAATTGCATTATAGAAAAGCGGCGGAAAAGCTTTGTATTTCACAACCGGGCTTGAGTAGACAGATTAAGCAAATGGAAGAGATTTTGGAGGTGAAGCTTTTTGTTCGGACCAAGAAGAAGGTAAGCCTTACGGCTGCGGGGGAATATCTCAAAAGTGAAATAGAGTTTATCCTGAACCATTTGGAAGTTACCAAAAAGCAGTTGAGGCATATTAGGGATGGTAATTTTGGGGAGGTTCGGATAGGATTTTTGGGCTCGGCCATGCAAGAAGTGATACCCAATCTCCTAATTAAGTTAAAGGATAAATTTCCTGGAATCCAGACCAATTTGGAGGAATTGTCCAATAATGCACAGGTCAATGCCATTTTAAAGGATAAATTGGATATGGGGTTTGTACGCACGGCCAGAGTACCTGAAGGACTGAATATTCAACCGGTCTATACCGACACTTTTTCTGTTGTCTTACCGGAATTATATCCGTTATTGACTAGGGAATTTACGGATGTAGGGCAATTGGCGGCAGAGAATTTTATTTTGTTCGCCCAAGATTATAGTCCGTTGTACTTCGATACAGTTATGAGCATTTGTGAGGATGCCGGTTTTACCCCCAAGGTTTCCCATAAATCGGTACATGCCCAGACCATTTTTAAGCTGGTGGAGAATAATTTGGGGATAGCCATAATACCCACTTCCTTACAGTACGGGTTTCAGATGAAGGTGAAATTTATTGAGCTTAAGAATATTCCACAAAGGGCAGTGCTTTCAGTGTGTTGGAAGGAGGATAACAGGAACCCTGCCTTGCGACATTGTATTAATTTGTTGTTGAAGCAATCAGAATAAGTGATTTAAAAACTTTAGCTTGTAATATTTAAATTGAGAGATTATGATTTTTGATATAATTAAGAGGCGTAGGTCTGTTTTTCCTGCCCAATATAATGATAAACCCATAAGTAAGGAGAACATTGAAAAGGTGTTGGAGGCCGCCAACTTTGCGCCAACCCATAAGAAAACGGAACCTTGGCGTTTTAAAGTACTACAGGGAGAGACAAAGGAAAAGTTGGGTTTGTTTCTGTCTTTGAAGTATATGGAAACCGACCCCAAGCCAAAGCAGTTCAAGGTAGAAAAGTTGATACAAAATCCAAAAAATGCTGCGGTTGTAATAGCCATTTGTATGCAACGCGACCCCCTAGAAAGTTTGCCCGAATGGGAAGAGGTGGCTGCAACGGCCATGGCAGTTCAAAATATGTGGCTTTGTTGTACCGAGATGGGTATAGGTAGCTATTGGAGCTCTCCCGGCCTGATTAAATATATGGACGACTTTTTTGAGCTGAACTCAGGAGAGGTATGCCTAGGATTTTTCTATATGGGCTATTATGACGAAGAAATCCCCGTGGTCAGCAAAGGCCCGTGGCAGGAAAAAGTTACCTGGATGTAATAATCCCGGTTAATTAAAAAAGGGAAATAAGTCCGATTTATATTCCCAAGCTTTATATATAAATAGGCCTAAATAGATTATGGTGACCATAAATTTCAGGAAGGTACCGGTTAAAAAGCCTAAAAAAGAACCAAAGGCGGCCTTTAGGGCCGTTTTTTGATCGGCTTTGTTGATTAGTTCCCCGGCCAAAGCCCCCAAAAAAGGCCAGATTATTATTCCAAAAAATCCAAGAACAGGAAATATTAAGGCTATTAAAAGTCCAATGGTAGTTCCTATCATACCCCATTTGCTTCCTCCGAATTTTTTGGTTCCCCAAACCGGAATGATGTAGTCCAGGGCAAAGACCACAATGGCGATGGTAAATGTGATGCCCAGGAAGGTCCAGTCATCGGGAATGGCTTTGGTAAGATAGAGGAGGAGCAGGCCTACCCAACTTATAGGCGTTCCCGGAAGTACCGGTAGAAAACTTCCCAATACGCCAACGAACATTAAAATGAACCCGATAATCAACAATGCAATATCCATAGGAATCTTTTGAACGCTTAGTTTGACGAAGATAGGAAGGATTTGTTACATGGATGGGAAAGGACTGGTTCTAGTCACTTCGACATGAGGCAATTTCAGTGACGATCCAAACCTAAGTTGTCAATTGGAAATTATGTGCTTTTCCAAGGACTTGGGCTTACAATCCCTTCCGTCTCCTCGGCTGCTAGCCGAGAATCCACCTTGTCCTCCCGCGGAAAACGCGGGACAGGTTTTGTCCAAGGGAAGGAGCTTACAATGATTATACTTATGGTTTTATGTCACACAATGAAATGCTTAAAAAATGCTCCTTCCCCTAATCAGGGGAAGGTGGCTTCGACAAAGGAGAAGCCGGAAGGGGTGAGAAACGCAGACTATTCCGAGTAATGAAGAGAATGCTTCGTAGCCATACCTCGTCGCTGGCGCGAGCGTCACGCTCGTGCCTACTTAGAATTCAGATTAAAAAAAATCCAGTAAGAGCTTGACGCTCGCAATTGCTTTTAAGATACAATAGCTTCACAACAATTTTTAACTAAAAAATTAGTTTAAACTAATTTTTTAGTTATATTTGTTATAGCCTTCAACTAAAAAGTTAGTTAAATAGTGGTTGGGGACACGAAAAAATTATAAAATCGACAGATGAAACAGTTGACCAAAGCAGAGGAGGAAGTAATGCAGGTATTATGGCAGTTGCAGAAATGTAATGTGGCCGCAATCATAGATGAATTGCCGGAGCCCAAACCGGCGTACAATACAGTTTCCACCATTGTACGCATCTTGGAGAGCAAAGGTTTTGTAGATCACGAGCAAGAGGGCAGGGGCTATCTTTATTTTCCGCTGATCAAGAAATCGGATTACGGCAACCAGTCCATCAACAAATTGGTGGATGGCTATTTCCAGGGCTCGTTTAAAAGTATGGTATCCTTCTTTATGAAAAAGAATGATATGAGCCTTTCAGAATTGGAATCAATACTCAAGGACATTAAAAAGGAAAAGGAATGATACAGTATATTCTAGAATGTATGGCCTTCCAGTTATTGTTTTTGATCGTTTACGATCTGTTCCTAAAACGGGAGACCTTTTTTCAATGGAACAGGGCATACCTGATGGGGACATTTGTATTATCCCTTTTACTGCCCTGGATAAAGGTCGAAGCTTTGAAGACTAAGGTGTCTTCCGAATATTTTATATATCCCGAGTATTTATGGGGAACGGATATGTCCGAAGGGGTGATTGTTGCTCCTGAAAATTCTCCTTCATTTGATCTTTCTGCAACCGAAATAATATTTTATGGCGGAATGTTAATTGCTGCCTTCCTTTTTGCTTATAAACTATACCAGATAAACCGACTAAAACGTCAAGGTGAAATCCGCTATTTTAGAGATTTTACTAGGGTAGTGGTAAGAAACAGTAGTATTGCCTTTTCCTTTTTTAGGTCGATTTTTTTGGGCGACCAAGTGTTGGAAAAGGAACATAAAAGCATTATTCAGCACGAGCTGGTACATATAGAACAAAGGCATAGTTGGGACCTTTTGTTCTTTGAACTGATGCGCATAATAGGCTGGTTCAACCCCTTGATCTACGTTTATCAAAACAGGGTTTCCGAATTGCACGAGTTCATCGCCGATGCAAAAGTGGCCAAGACCCATAAGGCGGAGCAGTATCAATTGCTGTTGTCACAGGTCTTTCAGACCCAACATATTTCTTTCATCAATCAATTTTTTAAATCATCATTAGTCAAAAAACGAATCGTCATGTTACAAAAATCAAAATCAAAAAGAGTTTGGCAGCTAAAATATTTATTGTTGGTGCCGTTGGTAGTGGGAATGTTGGTGTACACTTCCATGGAGGCCAAAGAAAATGGAATTTCTGAGGAAGAACAAGCTACTGGCGATGCACAGTTAATAAAAAACATCAAATTGCCTCAACTTAGTAATCCTAATCAAGGCGATGTTGATGTTCCTTTTTCTCAAGTAGAAAAGGTTCCAATTTTTCCCGGTTGTGAAGACGCGGAAAATATGAGGGCCTGTTTTCAACAACAAATGCAGAAACATATTGCTAAGAATTTTAGATACCCCCAAGAAGCTCAGGAAAAAGGTATACAAGGGAGGGTGAATATTATGTTCGTTATTCAAAAAGACGGAAGTATAGGGAATGTTCGCATGCGCTCCCCGGATAAAATTTTGGAAGCAGAGGCAGCGCGAATTATTTCACTGTTACCACAAATGGCCCCTGGGGAACACAAAGGAAAAAAAGTGCGAGTAGCGTATTCCACCTCAATCACATTTAAACTGCAGCGACGAGATGAATTTGGTACAAAGGAAAATGATGATGGAACTGTGGATGTGGCCTTCGCCATTATAGACAAAGTTCCAGTCTACCCAGGTTGCGAGGATGCAGGGGATATGAGAGCCTGTTTTAATCAAATGTTGCAGAGGCATATTGGAAAGAATTTTAGATATCCCGAACAAGCCCAGGAAATTGGCATTCAGGGACGGGTAAATGTGCTGTTCATTATTCAGGAAGATGGAAGCATTGGTAATGTTAGGTTACGCGGTCCGGACAAATTATTGGAAGATGAGGCGGCCCGAATTATTTCTTTGTTGCCGCAAATGACCCCTGGGGAACACCGTGGTGAAAAAGTACGGGTACCTTTTTCGATTCCGATTACCTTTAAGCTTCAAGGGCCTGAAGAAAATGAGTCGTCGCAATCCCCAGAATTAATGTCAGTTTCGAATACGATGTCCGTAATGGCAAATGTTAAAAAGGTTGGTGGTAAGGAGTATCTTCGATGTATGGTTACCGATGGAACCAAAGGGTTGCCAGGGGTAAATGTTTCCGTACAAGGAAAAAATGAGGTTGTGGTTACAGACTTTAATGGGATAATTGAGATTGAAGCCCAAAAAGGAGAGGTCTTAACTTTTCAGTACAAAGGATTGCCCACTACTATGCTTGTCCTTACGGATCAACAGAAATACCATATTACCAATAAGTAAACATTACTATATGTTTCTTTAAGGTAACCACTGTGCTGTTGGTAAGGATATTTCTTGAAAATTGTAGCCCATAGGTTAAGATTATTCAACAGGAAATTGACGGCTACACCCCTTAAATTGATCAAAAAATTGTAATTTCCGCCCAGAATCTGGCATACATGAGGAAAGTTGCGGTTTTGGCTTGTTTTTGTCTTTTTACCTCTTGCGACTGGTTTACTTCCAAGGAAGAAAGAACCCAAGAATTGGTAAACGAGGAAATGCGCAATATAAATTTTAATGAGGTAGATCGTTATCCACTATTTGACAATTGTGATGAAATGATGGATAAAGCGGGACAATTGGATTGTTTTCAGAATACCCTTTTGGAACAATATACGGAGACTTTGGAGGATTTTGAATTTCAGTTCGTGTCCGATGTCAATACCAATATTTACGTAGATTTTCTGGTGGACTACAAAGGGGAAATATCCGTTTTGGAAGTACAGCGCAATGAGGATATTGAAAATCAGATTCCGGAATTTCGCAGTATTATCACCCAAAGTCTAAAAGGACTGCCCCATTTATCGCCCGCCTTAAAACGAGGTGTGCCCGTATCCTCCAAATTTAGGATTCCTATTATTGTGAATTCTAAATAAATAAAATCACTAAAAATTAAATAGCTTCTTCCTTGGCACACGAAAAGATAATATTGGGTATTGATCCTGGAACTACAATCATGGGCTTCGGCCTAATTAAGGTGGTGAATAAGAAAATGGAGTTTGTTCAAATGAACGAGCTCCTGCTTCAAAAATACAATGACCCCTATACCAAGCTAAAACTAATTTTTGAACGCACCATAGAACTCATCGACACCTATCACCCGGACGAAATAGCTATTGAAGCACCTTTCTTTGGTAAGAACGTTCAATCCATGCTCAAACTGGGCAGGGCACAGGGGGTTGCCATGGCCGCTGGCTTATCGCGCCAGATCCCCATAACGGAATACCTGCCGAAAAAGATTAAAATGGCCATTACCGGGAACGGAAACGCCAGTAAGGAACAGGTGGCCAAAATGCTTCAAAGCGTACTGAGTTTAAAGTCGCTCCCCAAAAACCTGGACAGTACGGATGGCCTGGCCGCTGCCGTATGCCATTTTTATAACGAAGGCCGAATAGAAGTTGGCAAAAGCTATAGTGGTTGGGATGCTTTTGTGAAACAGAACGGTGACAAAATCAAGAAACAATAATCAATTACCAATTACCAATACTTTGTATGGGAACAGATAGTAATCCTTTAGCCGATATATAGTGAACAGTAATCAGTAATGAGTAAACAGTATGGTAAGAGCCAACAGTTAAAATTCTGATCAGACCTATTTGCCAATTAATTCGAAGACTTATTTTTGATGTATTGAACAATAATCAGTAGTTATGAGATTTCAAGATTTATTGGCCTATAAAAAATCTTTTGCCTTGGCAATGAGGATTTATGAAATTTCCAAATCCTTTCCAAAAGAAGAAAGGTATTCCTTGACCGATCAAATAAGAAGATCTTCCAGAAGTGTTTCAGCTAATATTGCCGAATCTTATGCTAAGCGACTTTATCCTAAATATTTCATCAATAAATTAACCGCTAGCGATGCTGAGAATTTAGAAACCCTAGTATGGATGGAATATGCCATGGAATGCCAATATATAAAAAAGGAAATATTCGATGAGATGGTAAGTGAAAGTCAGGAAATTGGGATGCTAATTTATTTTATGATCAATAACCCCGATAAGTTTGGTTCCAAATAGGTTAATTTTACTGACCACTGACCACTGACCACTGACCACTGACCACTGACCACTGACCACTGACCACTGACCACTGAAAAAATGAGCGGCATTTACATACATATTCCTTTTTGCAAGCAGGCGTGCCATTATTGCGATTTTCATTTTTCCACCAATATGGGGAAGAAGGAGGCAATGATATCGGCGCTGATTAAGGAACTGGTTCTTAGAAAGGAAGAATTTAAGGATGAGGTGGTACAGACCATTTACTTTGGGGGCGGAACGCCATCGGTATTGGATACGGCCGAAATAGACCTGATAATCGGGGCAGTTTATAGTAATTATACCGTAGTAGCTGATCCTGAGATAACCTTGGAGGCCAATCCGGATGATCTGTCGAAAGAAAAGATAGAGGAATTGGCCAAATCACCCATCAATAGGCTGAGTATCGGTATACAATCCTTTTTTGAGGAGGATTTGAAAATGATGAACAGGGCACATAATGCCCAAGAAGCTGCAGCATGTATTGCTATGGCAAAGTTGTATTTTGATAATATTTCCATCGATCTTATTTATGGCATTCCCGGAATGACCAATGAAAGATGGATTTCCAACATAGAAAAGGCCTTGGTTTTTGGGGTGCCGCACATTTCCAGCTATGCCCTTACCGTAGAACCTAAAACCGCCCTAAAAACATTTATAGACAAAGGACTTATCCCACCCGTGGATGATGAATTGGCAGAAGCACATTTCCATATTTTGGTCCAGAAATTGGCAGAAGCCGGATTTGTAAATTATGAGATTTCTAATTTTGGGAAACCTGGATATTTCTCCCGTAATAACACCGCTTATTGGCAAGGAAAAAAATATTTGGGAATAGGTCCGTCTGCACATTCCTATGACGGGCTTAGAAGAGGTTGGAATATTAATAACAATGCAAAATATATAAAAGTGATTGCCCAGAACGAGCTGCCCATGGAAACTGAGGTGTTGTCCATAACAGATCGTTACAACGAATATGTCATGACTGGTTTACGGACCATTTGGGGTGTATCCCTGGAGCGAATCAAAACCGAGTTTGGTCAGAAGTTTTATGCCTATTTGACGCAACAGGCTCAAAAAAAAATAGAGGACGGATTACTTTATATTGAGAAGGATCATTTATTGGTCTCTAAAAAAGGCAAATTTTTAAGTGATGGGATTGCTGCCGATTTATTTTTGGTTAACTTGTCCTGAGCACGAATAACAAGTTCAGCATACATGAAAACCATTATAAAACACAATACTAAAAAATATACAATAGATCTGTCCAAGCCTTTGGATATCTCTATTCCCATTACTGGAAAGAGTACCAATGTAAATGCATGGTATGTAGATCCTCCAAAAATAGAGCCGCATACGGAAGGGGAATTTATAGGGAAGATCACAGAAGGGGCTTCCACCAATTTTAACGATATTAGTTTTAATCCTCATGCCCATGGTACACATACCGAATGTATTGGTCATATAACGGAAGAGTTCTATTCCGTAAATAAAAGCCTTTCCAAATTCTTTTTTATGACAGAGGTCATTACCATAGCTCCGGAAAAGATTAATGGCGATTTTGTGATTTCTAAAAAGCAATTGCAATATGCCTTGGGCAATAAAAATAGGGAGGCAGTGGTCATTCGGACCATCCCTAACCTTAGGGACAAAATGACTAGGCAATATGCCAATACCAACCCCCCGTATTTATTGGAATCGGCAGCACAATTGTTGGTGGACAAGGGGGTGGAGCATTTGTTGATAGATCTTCCTTCCGTGGACAAGGAAAAGGATAACGGAGCCCTTTTGGCCCATAAAACCTTTTGGAATTACGATGGAAAACGGCGGTTGCACGCTACGATAACCGAGTTTGTTTTTGTGGCAAATTCCATCAAGGATGGGAAGTACTTTTTGAATCTTCAATTGGCTTCATTTGAAAATGATGCCAGCCCCAGTAGGCCTGTTTTATATTTAATAGAGGAATAATAATTAGGGGGTATGCGGTTACTTTTAAAAAGTGAGGAATTACTAATGTTCTGTCTGGGATTATATCTCTTTAGTTTGTTGGATTATAGCTGGTGGTGGTTTGTTGGGCTAATTTTGGCGCCAGATATAGGGATGCTTGGCTATATTATGGGAAATAAGATTGGTGCTATCGGATATAATATATTCCATCATAAGGGTTTGGCCATCGCTATTTATTTTCTCGGGATTTATCTTTCATTACCTTTGTGTCAGTTAATAGGGATTATCCTGTTTTCCCATGCTTCCATGGACAGGATATTTGGTTATGGGCTTAAATATAACAAGGGGTTTAAATACACCCACTTAGGTGAAATAGGTAAGGCAAATGAGTGATATATTGGAACTTTTTTTGGGCCTCATTCTCGGGGCCATTGCAATGTACTGGGTGTTTTCTTTTTTTCGTAAAAAGAGGAGTAAGGAACTCACGGAACATCAGTCGGCCATTTTATTGGATAAGATAAAAAGCGTTTGCAAATTAATCACCGTGGAGGGCGATTTTGCCGAAATTTATCGGTATGAAAATACCAAAGAGCGTTTTCTTAGCTTGGTAAGCAGCAAAAAGAAGGCCTTGATCATTATTAATGCCAAGGCGCACATTGGTTTTGATCTAAAGAAGTTGCAGATGTATGCCGATAACGATAAAAAAAGAATAATACTTACCAATTTTCCTCAACCTGAAATTCTGTCCATTTCCCCGGAACTACAGTTTTACGATATACAAAACGGACTTTTCAACTCCTTTACCCCAACGGACCTTACCTCCTTGAATATGGAGGCAAAACAACACATAAGGGATAAGATTCCTCAAAGTGGTTTAATGGATACCGCAAATAAAGAGGCTTTGGAGGCTGTACTTTTAGTCGAGAAGATTGTGGAGACCATAGGTTGGAAACTGGACTATTCTGCCCTGGAAATGAACAACCGAAAAAAGGACTTATTGGAGAAATAATTTCCTTTTTTACATAATCCCGATTTGGAATCAATTTTATTTATTTTAGCGAAATGATGGGATGGTCTCTATGGGGCATATTTTTGGTGGGACTTTGAAAACAAAATTTATAATGAAAACTTTATTTTATACTGTATTATTTTTAACAATGACCGTAGCCAGTTATGGTCAAAACAAAGAAGATATGAAGAACTTTGATTCCAATTTTGTGCACACCGTTTTTTTTTGGTTGAAGAATCCCGACAGCGTTGAGGATAGGAAGGCCTTTGAGACGTCCATCTTAAAATTTATGAGGGATTCCAAATACGCCAAGACCAACTTTGTGGGCGTACCGCCAAAGGCCACCCGTGATGTTGTGGATGGTTCCTTTACCTATTCCTTGGTGGTTTCCTTTGAATCGGCAGATGCACAGGCAAAATATCAGACAGAAGAAGCCCATAACCTATTTGTGGCGGAATCCAGCAATTTATGGTCTAAGGTTATCGTGTACGACTCCCAAGGGATTTAGTTCTATGTTATGTTGACTTATAGGCAGGCCAATGCCGGGGATTATTTGGAAATCGCCAAATTGCACGTAAAAAGTTGGCAACAACATTACAGAGGTGATTTTAGTGATCATTTTTTGGATGTTGAAGCTGCTTCGGAAAGAAAAGAGGTTTGGAAAGATAGACTAAGCAATCCCTCTCCTAATCAATTCGTTTTGGTTGCAGAACAGGATGGGGAAATCTGTGGATTTGCCTGTGCCTTTCTAGAGGGTGATGCCGAATACGGCACCTTATTGGATAATTTGCACGTATTGGCGAAGGTCAAGGGAAAGGGAATTGGCAGACATTTGATAAGCTTGGTGGCCCAGGAAGCACTGAAGAATAATCCCGAAGGAAAATTGTATTTATGGGTGTTGAAGAACAATGCCAGCGCAATGGCCTTTTATGAGCGTTTGGGAGGAGTTAATGGTGAAACCGTGGTAGGAAACGACATTGGTGATCAGGAAGTACTTAAATGCAGGGTAACATGGGAAAGTCTAAAAGTGCTGGCACATTGGTGATGCATTAGAACCGATATTATGAATATAGAGGAATTTAGGGAGCATTGTATTATTAAAAAAGGGGTTACGGAAGAATTCCCCTTTGATGCCGCCACCTTGGTATTCAAGGTAATGGGCAAAATGTTTGCCCTAGTGCCTCTGGAGCGTATCCCATCCCAAGCCAATTTGAAATGCGATCCGGAAAGGGCCATTGAATTGCGGGAAACATACGATGGAAAAATCACAGCTGGGTACCATATGAGCAAAGTACATTGGAATACCCTTTATTTGGAGTCTTTGGCGCCTACTTTTGTCCAGGAATTGATAGACCATTCCTACGAACTGGTAGTTGCCGGTCTAACAAAAAAGTTACAGGCCCAACTTAAGGCTTTGGATTAACTACATTTGCATAAATTACATTTCAAATTCCTAAATGGATAACCTAAAAACATTTTATAGACACAGAGTTGAACTGCATACCGGATTGTTGGGGCAGGTAAAAAGACAACTGGCCTTATCCAGTACCATCAGATTGATCGTTTTTGTTTTCGCGGCCGGCTTGACCTACCTTTTTTTTGGGGATACCAAATTGGTCTTGGGAACAGTCATAGTTGCCATAGGCCTATTTTTATTTTTGGTTTCCAAACATACGGATTTACAGTACAGGAGGGACAAACTTTTGGCCCTAATAAAAATAAATGAAACGGAAATTAAGGTGTTGGAACGCAATTTTCATCACCTTCCCGATGGTTCGGAATATAAGGATCCCACCCATTTTTTTGCCCAGGACATTGACCTGTTCGGAAAAGGGTCTTACTATCAATATAGTAATCGTACCGCCTTGCTCCAAGGTAGCGATATGTTGGCGGAGATGCTATTGTCCAATAACTTGGCCAATATTGCCGACAAGCAGAAGGCTGTGGAAGAATTATCCAAATTACCCGATTGGAGACAGGAATTTTCTGCAATTGCTATCCTGGTAAAAACGGATACTACCACCAAAACCATAGTTTCATGGCTTTCTGGCTATAAGGCATACGTTCCCAAGGTAATGCGTTTTGTGTCCTATGCTTTTTCTTTGGTTTCCCTGATTTTAATTGGAGGATACTTGTTTGGGCTATTACCCGGTTACCCAATTTTCATAATACTATTGGCGGGTTTGTTATTGAGTGGTTTTTACCTAAAAAGCACTTCTAAATTGGCTTCGGATGCCAATAGGTTACAAAGTACCTTTCAGCAATATCAAAAATTGATTCTAAAAATAGAGGAACAGGAATTTACCTCCGATCTTTTAAGGGAAAAGAGGAATTCTGTGGTCTCCCAGAAAGAGTTGGCCTCAAAAGTTTTAAAGGAATTCTCTGAAATTCTCGGTGCCTTGGACCAAAGGAACAATATGTTTTTTGCCTTGTTGGGGAACGGATTTTTTCTTTGGGATTTGTTACAGGCGTACAGGATAGAACGGTGGATAGGCCAGCACGGGCCAAAGGTGGAACAATGGTTTAACGCCATAGCCTTTTTTGATGCCTTTAATAGTTTGGGGAATTTTGCCCATAATCACCCCAGCTATAGCTATCCGAAGTTGGTGAAAAACGAGATTGTCCTGAAATCGGTGAAGGCATCACATCCTTTATTGGATCCCCAAAAAGCGGTTCCCAATGATATAACGATCCTTAAGGAACAGTTTTTTATTGTCACCGGAGCCAATATGGCCGGGAAAAGTACCTTTTTACGAACGGTTTCCCTGCAAATTGTCATGGCCAACGTAGGACTTCCTATATGCGCCCAATCTTCGGAATATTCCCCTATTAAATTAATAACCAGCATGCGGACTACTGATTCCCTTACGGATGATGAATCTTATTTCTTTTCCGAATTGAAGCGGTTGAAGTTTATCGTGGATGAAATACAGAAGGACAAATATTTTATTGTTTTGGATGAAATCCTGAAAGGGACCAACAGTATGGATAAGGCTATTGGCTCACGGAAGTTTGTTGAAAAGTTGGTGGCCTCAAAATCTACCGGGATTATTGCGACCCATGATTTAAGTTTATGTGAAGTTTCAGAGGAGTTGCCCCAGGTTAAGAATTATTATTTTGATGCCGAGATCATTAATAATGAACTTAATTTCGATTACACCTTTAAAACAGGGGTTTGTAAAAATATGAATGCATCTTTCTTGTTAAAAAAGATGGAAATAGTGGAATAACCACTATGGTTTAGGTAGGAAATTGTGAATTTTCAGTACCCTTCGACGAAATGAGGGCATAGCTCTTTTGAATAAATAATCAGGATGGATTCGCTAACACAGATAGTACTGGGTGCCGCAGTGGGAGAAGCGGTTTTAGGTAAGAAAGTAGGCAATAAAGCCATGCTTTACGGAGCTATTGCCGGGACCATACCCGACTTGGATGTTTTGGCCAATTATGTTACCGATACTGTTACCGCTATAGAATGGCATAGAGGGTTTACCCACTCTATCTTCTTTTCCATAATTTTTGCCCCTATCTTCGGTTGGTTAGTTTTTAAATTGGAACGGAAGGGGCCTGCCACATGGAAGGAATGGTCATGGTTGTTCTTTTGGGGACTTTTTACCCATCCCATTTTAGATGCCTTTACCACGTGGGGGACCCAACTTTTTTGGCCATTTGATCTTAGGGTAGCTTTTCAGAACATCTTCGTTATTGATCCCTTGTACACCTTGCCCTTTTTGCTGTTCCTTATTCTGGCTATGCGCCAAAAGCGCAATCTAGCGCTGCGGTGGCGTTATAATATGTGGGGGTTGACCATTAGTAGTTTATATTTGGGACTTAGCTTGGTGCTCAAAGGAGTGGCTTATAAAAAGATTACCGATAGTTTGGACGCACAGGGAATAGCTTATACGGAAATAGATACTAGGCCTTCTCCATTTAATACTGTTCTTTGGTCTGCCAATGTGGATGCGGGGGATGCCTACCTCATTGGGAACTACTCTTTTTTCGATAATAAGCCAGTTCTGTTCAGTCGGTATCCAAAAAACCACGAATTGTTGGGTGGCTTGGCCCAAAGTGATAAGATTCAACGGCTGAAAAAAATTACTGAAGGTTGGTATACGATTAATGAGGTAAACGGGCAGTTGTTTTTTAATGACCTGCGATTCGGGTTGATGAGTTTGGATCCCAAGGAGCAGCAATTTGCCTTTAATTATAAGTTGGTTCCCAAGGATGGGGAGCTGTTGGTAGAGGAAAGTCCAAAATTAAAAAGGGATGCCAAAAAGCTCCTTTTGGCCCTGTGGGCACGTATGTGGGGGAATTAATGCAATGCTTTAGGTCTCAGATATGGTCCCCTCGAGCGGAGTCGAGAGGTGTTGGACACTTATAATGTTAAAATGAGGTTTCGACTACGCTATTAGATTAGCATTATTAAATTTATAGATGTTTAATCAGATAAAAGTTACTGAACAACCAGAGGAGAAAAGGTGACCTATTTCGACTCACA
>NZ_JALKBB010000060.1:0-7002 GCF_023016025.1 Arenibacter sp. S6351L
CGTTTACCTTGGTCTCTGACCCGTCCGCTCCCGTACTTGTCAGTACGTATGGGTCTAGTGTTGTTCCCGAACCCGAAACTGATACGGTTGCACTTGGATTTATGATCGTCTCGGAACCATCTGAAATTGAAGCTAATAGTTCGGCATCAGTTGCGAATACGGGGTCTAAATCGAGAGAAGGTACGGTATTCGCATTTTCTATTATATTTAGAGAGGTTCCGGATAACGTAAAACTCGTTATTAATTCATCATTGGGGTTGGTGCCAGTTGTTGTAATACCGTCTATTTCTGTTTGTAATTCCTCAATGGCGGCTTGTACATTATTACTGGTTGTATTTACTGTTGGGGAAAAAGTTATATCTGCTGCGGCAGGGTTGCCAGCAGCTCCCGTTAATACATAGGGATTGCCACTTGTTCCTGTACCCGTAACACCTATAGTTGAATTAACGGCATCAATTATAGTTTCAGAACCATCAGCAGCTTGGCTCAAGACATATGCCATTGTAGCTGCATCCTGCGGGGCTGTAGGGTCAGATAAATTGTTTATTTGATTGTTTCCAGCGCTCGTTCCATTTCCCAAGACACTGGCTAAATCCTGATTACCACCTACAGCTCCAATTGCCGCATCGATACCAGCTAAGTGTGCCTCTACATTTGATGCACCCGCTGTGTAATTAGTTGGTGTAGCGGCAACTGGAACAGCCGCCGCATTTTGTTCATCTGTGTTATCCAAATAGGGTACCAGACTTATTGCAGCTCCCCCATCTTCTAGTGTTAAGGAGTTGCCGGCCAAGGTTAATTGTTGATCATCAGCAACAGCACCGCCGGTAGCATTGATTATGTATGGGCTTCCATTGGTTCCATTCCCGCTTATAGTAATATTGGTTCCAGCATTTATTTCTGTTTCAGAACCATCTGTCCTACTATCAACGTAGGCCATGGTGGCTGCATCTTGGGCCGCTACCGGATCTAATAAATCGTTAATTCTATTGCTTCCAGCACTAGTACCATTGCCCAAAACACTGGTCAAGTCTTGATTTCCTCCTACAGATCCTACGGGAGCCCAAGTTACTACTCCCGCTCCATTTGTTGTCATTATCTGATTCGCCGCTCCTGGTTGTATTTTTATTGGCGTAACATTCGCGTTCAATATTTTTACGGAGCTAACGGAGTCATCTGATAGTTCGGCAGTGCCCACAGCCCCGGCAGTAATTTCTAGATTCACATCATTAAAGGCCGCATTAATACCATTAGTTATGGTAAGATCATTGGATGTTATGTCTCCTGTGCCTCCAACACCACCCACCTGGGCATCTACATAAGCTTTAGTGGCCGCATCATCGGTCGCAGTTGGGTTTGCAACATTTGTTAATCTGTTAGTGCCAAGACTTACAGGGGCAGCAGCAGCTCCAAACCCACTTAAAGGAATGTTGGCTTTGTCCAATTTATCATTAGTAACTGCATTGTTGGCTATGGTAACCACGCCAGTATTATTAATGGTAGCATCCCCACTCATAGCCACTCCTGTGGCTACATTCCCGGCATTGCCCACAAAGATGTTTGCGCTGTTCAAGCTGCTTACTGCCCCTGCCGCCAGATCTACATACGTTTTAACCGCATTTTGGGTCGGGTAGAGGGTGGTGGAATTGCCTAGGTTCGTATCATCGGATTTATTGGCTACATCTTCTTTGGTGCCAAGTGCTGCAGTGTTGGCCGCAATATCCGCACTGTTTTGGCTAATGTTATTGGCATTGGCCAAGATGTCTCCAATCACCGTATCGGCCACCTTAATGGGGTCCGCCGCCGTACCTGCCCCAGTAATCGTAGTCTGGTCCGCCTGGGTGGCACCGAGCTCGTTCTTGTTTAGCCATACCACATTACCGCCAGCATCGGTTGTCAATATCTGATCGAAGGCCCCGGGCTGCATGTCGCTGGGCTGAATGGTGCCATCAATAATTTCCAGAGTGCCAACAGCGGCCTCCTGTATTTCGTCTTTTCCTACGGTATTGTCCTGTAACTCGGAGGCGCCAACGGAGTTGGGGGCCAATTGTCTTTCCCCAACGGTGGCCGTTGCAATATCGGCGCCAAAAACGGTTTCGTTAACTATGTTCATCCCTGTAATTTGCCCTACCTTAAGGTCATAGTTATTGCCACCGGTGGAAGTAATTACAACGGTGCCGTCGTCCGAAGTAAAGGTAATGGAGCCGGCCACGGCATCGCAGATATCTTTCCACTCCGCACCCGTATAGTAATGGATACATTGTATGTCCGTATTGTACACCATGGCACCCGCAGAAGGTATTATGGCATTCATTTGTGCAGTGTTTACACGGGTGATTACCAATACCCTGGAACTACTTTCCAGCTCCAGCACAGAACTAGGGTCTATATTTTGCGGGTTGTCCCCGATCTTAATCTGGGCCTGCACGGCCATTCCCAATAGCAGGCAAAAAAAGAAGTGGATATATTTCATTTTCAATTTTTTTAGTTTTCTCCTACTTTATTTTCGTTCAAGGTTCAAGTTTTTTGCGCCCACAGCCGATGGATTTGTACTTAAATCCATACTACCTTTAAACTAGGGCACTTATACTTTTAAAACAAGGGCTATCAAAAGTAAAATTATCGTAAGATATTCACAGTTTTATCGGGTAAAATACGTTACTACTAGGTGAACTGAAATGTATCCCCGTTAAAAGGGAATAATCTTGCTTTCATAAGGTTTTTTTCCAGCTTCAAAGATGCGTGCGGTACCCTCGCCCTTAAGAATTTTATGGTCTCCGCTCACCAAAATATAGTTGCCTTCGCGGAGGCCTATTACGGGGGTAGTATTAAAGATATGAAATTCACGGATCCTGGTCTCCCTGGTTTCCCCTTTATGTTGGCTATTGGGGTCCGGATCCATATAATGGGGGTTGAGATTAAAATTCACCACTCCCAAAGTGTCAAAACTGGGTGGGTATACTATGGGCATGTCGTTGGTGGTCTTCATGCTAGGGCCCGCAATATTGCTGCCCGCACTGGTGCCTAGATAAGGGGTGCCGGACTCTATTTTTGCCTTCAAAGGATTTATAAGCTGCAATTGGTGCAATTGCTGTACCAAGAGAAACGTGTTTCCCCCACCTGTAAAAATGCCTTCCGCCTGGGCGAGGCCTTCTAGCGGATCTTTAAAGGTATGGAGTCCTCTCACTTTTATATTTATTTTGGAAAAGGCAGTGGCCGCCAAGGCAGTATAGGCATCATGGGATATACCACCAGGCCTGGCGTAAGGAATGAAGGTAATGGTGGAACAGCCTTTAAAAAACGACTTTAATTCTTCCAACAGATATTCCAAATACTCTTGTCCAAATAGGGTAGAGGTGCTGGCCAATATTATTTTTTTCATCTTTTTTATGTTTTTTTTCGTGAGACCCGCATTTCAAAAGCAATTTGCGTATTGAAATGTGATGGTCGAACGAACCACGCCTTTTGGCGTGGTCTATTTATTACGATCTGACCCATGGTCTATATCCCGTTGTTCCCGCTCCCAAAGCAATTTGCGAATTGAAATGCGATGGTCGAACGAACCACGCCTTTTGGCGTGGTTGCAGTTTCAGCCCACAACCTCGGGGAATTTAGGGGCGGAATGCAAATTAACAAAAGTTTAAAGGTCTTTATCTTTTTTATGAACCCAACTTGCTTTTTCTTTATCCCGTATTGGAATAAAAGCAGCACTTAAGTTTATTAGTGAAACTCAATTTGGAGAAGTCAGTAAGATGCACTTAAAATTGCAAGTTGAACTAATCCCGCCTTTTTCGGCGGGATCTAGGTACAATACCTCGACCCTAGGGTCGATTCCTATTATTGGGTTCAGGGCTTGCCCTGAGGTTTAATACCTTTTATTTCTTTGAAGTGATTTAAACTTTATGGATTGAGGCGAACCCGCCCGATCCGGTACGGGCGGGATTTGATGGTTTTGGGCCCATATGAAGGCTTTTTTGAGCTGCATAGCTGGGATACGGAGCAAAAAAAAGACAGGACGGAGCGTATAAAAATAACCCGGTGGGTTATTTTAGCGAACGGGCCGGCTGGCGCAAGGACGAAAAACGGCGATTTTTTAGCCAATTTGTAAAAGTTAAAAACACTTCTTTGAGAAAAATAGGATATTTGACGCTTAATTTATCTAATTTTAAATAAAAAATGCAAAATAGAATACTCTTCCTACTTTTCTTCTTATGTGTCGCTATGTCTTATTCTCAGGATGATGATCGCCAATATTTAAGAGGGCAGGTACTGTATAGAAATGTGAATGTTCCCAATGAGAATGTCATTAATGTTACTACTGAAATGGCCACGATTACCAATGATAAAGGGGAGTTTGGGATTATGGTGAAAGCGGGCGACCAATTGGTGTTTACGGCCATTAATTACCAGTTGAAGGTGGTAGATATTACCGATGAAATTTTGCAAAATAACAGGCTGGTAGTAGAGGTGACCGAAAAGGTGACCGAATTGGACGAGGTAGTGGTAACACCGGAAAATCAGGAAAAATTTCTTCAGGCCCAAAACAAGGAATTCCTGAATAGGGAATATGATTATGAAACTGACCGTTTAACGGAGGTGGAAAACATTGCTATGTCCAATGCCGACAAGGGTATGAAGGACGGACTTAATTTTGTGAATATTTTTAAAGCGCTTATGTTGGCTACCAAAGGCAGTGATACAGATGTTGAGCGGGAGCCTTTAAAGGTAAGCGAGGTTTTGCGTCAGGTATATGATGATGAATTTTTTGTGCTGGACCTTAAGCTTCCACAAGATAAAATAGACGATTTTTTGTTGTATTGCGATACCCAATTGCCAGAAAGGTCATTGTTGCAAAAGCGCAATGAATTTCAGCTGATAGATTTCCTGGTCACCCATAGCAAGACCTATTTGGAGGGTTTGCAAGCGGAGAAGTAGTTGGTGTTTGCCTGTGGGCAGTAATCAGTAATCAGTGGGCAGTAAACAGTAATTAGTTGATTGTTCAAAGTTGAATGTTGAAAGTTCAATGTTCAGATCCATTTTGTCTGGTCGAGCGGAGTCGAAATCGAAGCAAACAGCGGATAACCGGAAGGTTTAAAGTTGAATGTTCAAGGCTTTTTTGTCTGGTCGAGCGGAGTCGAGACCTCTTGAAGGAGAGTGAACAGTTGGCAGTAATCAGTTGAAAGTTTCGTATCTAACATCTAAAATCTAATGTCTAGTATCTAATGTCTAACATCTAGTATCTCAATTCTAATATTTAACATCCATTGTCTAATATGCCCAGTGTATCAAGTCTATAATAAATTGCTATCAAGACTTGAACAGGGCAAATAATCCTCAATAAATAGAACGTAGTGCGCATTGTCCCAATATATTTGGTTTTTATATTCTACAGTGTATTTGCACAAGCGCTAATGGCACAGGATTTTTCCAAGACCTTGGAAGGAAAAGTGTATAGTGACGATGGGGATGTAGCTGCTACCCACGTACTTAATACCACCACCAAAAAAGCTGCCATTACCGATATCAACGGATTTTTCTCCATTGTAGTAAGTCTTAACGATACCCTGGTTTTTTCTGCCGTACAGTATAAACGCAAGGAAATTGTGGTCAATGCCAGTATCTTGGAGAGTAAATTTTTATCCGTTCCCCTGGAAGAATCCAATATTGCTTTGGATGAGGTTATCGTTATGCCTTATAACCTAACGGGGGAGTTGGGCAGGGATATGAAAAACATGGACGTGGGACCGGTAATTTCTGCCACTAGTTTGGGGCTGCCCAATGCCCATGTAAAGCCCTTGATGCAGAGTGAAAGATTACTCAGGGAAGCATCTATGGGTCCTTTTTCTATAGGTATGCTGACGAGTATTCCGTTCAATCCGATGATCAATGCCATTACCGGACGCACCAAAATGTTGAAGAAACGCGTGGCACGGGATATTAAGTACAACAAATCCCAACAATTGCGCACCCAATTTGCCGATAGTCTTTTTGTGCTGCAACTTAAAATTCCCTTGGAAAAAATAGACGATTTTTTGTATTACTGTGAGGTCGATGCCAATTTCAACACTATTGTGGATAGTCAGGATTTATTCGCCATTTGGGAGTTTATTAAACAAAAAAGTGTCATTTACAGGAAGAATAATGGGATGGAGTGAGGAACAGTGGTCAATTAACAATTAACAATAAACAGTGAACAGTGAGCAGTTATCATTAGCCACCGAATGACGAGAACGGAGATTTAGCGGAGTCGAAATCGAAGTTGGAAAACAGTGAGCAGTGAAAAGTGAACAGTTGAAGGTTTAAGGTTGAATGTTCAAAGTTTAAAGTTCAAGGTTTTTTTGCAAGGTCCCCTCGCTGTCGCAAGCGTCACGCTCGTGCCCTAACAAGTCATTTCAAAAGGAAGTGAGAAACCGAAGGTTCACGAATATCTGTAAAATAGAAACGTCATGAGCAAAATCACACAAGTGGCTATAATCAAATATGTGCGACTTCTCAATCGCCCCGAAAAAAAGGCTCAGGTCGAAGTGACTGCTGTGTCCGTTCGAGCGTCAGTTCGAGTGAAATGCCGGCAGGCATTTTGTATCGAGAACTTTTGATGGAGAGTGAACAGTAGTCAGTGAACAGTTATCAGTAGGCAGTGAGCAGTGAAAAGTGAACAGTTGAAGGTTTAAGGTTGAATGTTGAAAGTTGAAAGTTGAATGTTCAAAGTTTAAAGTTCAAGGTTTTTTTGCAAGGTCCCCTCGCTGGCGCGAGCGTCACGCTCGTGCCCTAACAAGTCATTTCAAACGGAAGTGAGAAACCGAAGGTTCACGAATATCTGTAAAATAGAAACGTCATGAGCTAAATCACACAAGTGGGGTTATGTTCATTTAAGTGTGTCATTGTTATTCCAGACCCAGTCTTTCTAGATAGGTCAAGGCCAGAATAGAAATAACTTTGGTCCAACTTCTTGGTCTACTCCATTTCTTTGCCAGTCTGCTACTGACCAAATATAATAATTTA
>NZ_JALKBB010000061.1:0-5984 GCF_023016025.1 Arenibacter sp. S6351L
AATATGATAGCTCACAAATCGTTCTTTTAGAAACCTGAAAATGACTGGTCAACATACTCCGGAATGGGGTGGTCACTATGACCGGAATATCCACCATAATTGCGGTTATACACTGTTGTGCATAGTTTTTATTGCATTCAAAATTTATTCTGCAATATTAACTTTCAAATTTCCATCTAAATTGTCATATCCGACTACTTTACCATTTTCCAGTTTTACTGTGCTCAATCCAAACCATAAAACTTTTCCAAATCGGCCATTGTCATTATAACCCGTAGGATTTCCCATTACTTCTAGAACCTTCTTTTCTGTTGATCCAATTGTAAAATAATCTTTGTCAGAAACTATTGTGGTTTTAACTGATTGAACATTTTTAGTATTATTTTTCAAATTGTAAATCTCTTCTTGAAGAAGCCTATTCTTTTCTTCGAGGTTCTTGATATACTCCTTTTCAGTTTGATTTGTTGAATTACAGCTTACAATTAGAATAATCATTGGAAGAATTACATAAAGATATTTAGAAGTATTTCTCATTGGTTTAAATTGTTTTTCAGTCAGTTATTTCAAATTACGCACAACAATTGTGTATCATCATTGATGATATACTACTTATAGCAAACTATAAATCAACTAGGCCATAACTAGATATGTTTAAGTGTACTATAAATCTTATTAATCCAATAAAATTTTCTGAGTTGGGCAGCGGGGGGAGTACTACAACCAGGAATTGGTTTCTAACCTTCTAAGTTAGCAAATATTGGTTTTGGTATTTTGCAAATCGATGAAGTACGGTTATATCCGTTGTATGGTATTTTATGCGGATCCTGGGGTGGGGGTGGTACCGCAAACAAAAATCCAATCTTTGGGGTATAAGGTTTACAGTATCTTATAAAATTTAAAAGATTGTGCAGACTTCGAAAATACAGAACCCTTTGAATTAAGCACGAGGGCCGTATTGTTTTTAGATTGTGTTGGAGATATTTTGTTAGTTTCCTTTTCTGAGTAATGAGTTTGCAACACTTTCTACCTCGCTATTGGAAAGAATAGGGTCAAAGTACTCTAAGTAACTGTTAAGTTCTTTCAACAGCTTAATCTTAACATATTTGAATTCTTCCTTGGGTTTTGAGTGAATCATAACAATTATGCTTCTTATGGGTATCTGTTTAGTTCCCCAGTGGTGTTTATCTAAGCGGATTTTATTGTTTGCCACTACAAACAACGCATAATTTGTTCTTATAATTTGATCAACAGGAGATCTTAGATCGAAGGAATTAATTGATTTCTTGCTCCAGTTCTTCGTCTCTAATATGAATATACCTGCTTGCGAGACAAGTAGATGATCAAGCTGAATAGAGTATATTCTATCGTTAGTTTTCCTGTTATAGACTGGATGCCTAAATTTTAGATTATAATCATTTATAAGTGTATAATTATCTGACAATTTTCCTATTTCTTTTTCAACTAAGCTTTCTCCAACTGCCCCAGCTATCAAGGGCCTTAGTTCATCAATTGCCTTTCTAGCATGTTCAAGCTGATTAATTTCGGGTTTGCTTCGTTCATATATTACCTTTTGCTTGTTTTCTGATAAGTAAGTAAGACTATTGGAATCATGATATATTTCTTTCTGAATATCTCTAATAGAACTATTAATGATCAACTCATAGTTATCTGTTAAATACAATAACTTTTTATTAAGCTTCCTAATTCTAAAGAACAAAATCACCTTGAAAAGAAAAAAAGCACTGCTTCTCTTCTTTTCTAAATTCTCCTTACTCTTCTTATAACTCTCAATGCTAGCATTTAATCTTCCAATCTCAATGTTCCTTACTAATTCAAGCCTGTTACCGTTATCCCTTATTCTTTCGGACTTTAGTTTTATCTCTTCAATTAAGGAATTCTCTTGAGACTCTAATACTATTTGTTTCTCTTTTGAGAACTCTTTACAAAACCTTTTAATATCTCCAACAGAACTGAATCTCGAAATATTCCTTTTGTTCAATTCAGCCTTTAAAGTTTTTAGAGACTCAACTTGGCCGATTATTCTTGCCATGATGGTTAGGTTAGATATTATTGTCAACAATTGGATATAGCTATTAACTATAAACCTATTTTAAAAACTACAAGTCAACCAAACAGCACTTAAATACTTGCTAGTGTCCTATAATTCATATTAATCCAATAAAATTTTCTGTGTTGGGCAGCGGGGGGAGTACTACAACCAGGAGTTGTTTCTAACCTTCTAAGTTAACAAATATTGGTTTTGGTATTAGCTTAATCGGTGAAGTACAAAAATATCCGTTGTATGGTATTTCTTAGTGGTCCTGGGGGAGGTGTTGGTATCGCCAATAAAATCCCAATTTTTGAGGTGTATCGTTTACCAAACTTTATAAGATCTAAAAGACAAAGACAAAAAAAGAGACCGCTTTTTTAAATTCCTTGAAATTTGCACAAGGACCGGGGGTAAAATTTATTTAAACACAAGCGGGACGTTTGCGCTAGGTCAGGCGGATCTAAAAAGAAAGGTACATGATTTAATTTTTGTCAAGAGGGTCGCCTTCGCTAATAACGGTTACTTGTACCCGAGCATTGATCTCATTTGGGCCTTTACCAGCGAAGGAAATTTCATTGCTGCCTTTTACAAGTGTGGGAATTGAGCCTTCGGGCTTTACTTCTGCGAGTAATTCCCCTTTGGATCCATAGAGCTTACAATCATTGGCCGAAAAGAATTCAAGATACATGCCCGATTCCATTCTTACTGGAAAAACAATTGTTTCCCCGTCAATTGTAATCGACGGATTTTCGACAAATCCTGGAACCATTTGTAATGCCTTGACCGGGCCCAATACTGTGCTAACTTTTTTATTGGCCTGTACATTATTGTACCAGAGTTGCAATCTTTCGATCATTCCGAAGTGAACCGTGTGCCTGTAAGAATCATATACATAAAAATGAGAATCATCTGGCCAGATATAATCGCTGATCTTTGAAGATTCTATCTCCACAAGTTCAAAATATTTCCAACCGGTAAAATCTATTTTGATAAAATGATCCCCGTGGGCACCATGTGAGATGTGTATGGGACTCCTCACACTCAAATTCAGAATTTGACCATTGCCATCTCCTTTTACCCAGACCCCCAACGCTTGATTATTACTGAGATCTAGCAATGGCTCAAAAGTTTTTTCCATATTAATGTATGAACCATCTTGTGGCGCCTCACCACTGTTTTGTGCAGAGAATATGGCTGCTTTTTCCCCCGTTCCTACCTTTTCTTCTGCCGCACTTATTTGACCTGTGATTCCTTCTGCATTTGATTTGTTGATAAAATCGGTTGGTTTTGAAAAATCAGTTAAAATAATGCCGGAAGGGTCGTCATAGGATTTTACAGACATTAACGGTTCAATTCTGAGTTTTATCGGCTGGGCTTTAAATTTATTAATTACGGTCCAGCTAGCCGTAGAATGATCTAACCCCTTAACTTTGTGTTTGTCATAGACAATAGGTTTAAAGTTCCATTCGTCATTTCCTTGCTGGAAAAGTTTATATTCTTTTCCTGGTTGTCGAAGGAGTTCTTTAACCTTTTCTCCAAAGTAATTTTCGTGTCTCAATTTATCATATTGCTTGATAATTTCTGTAGCTTGTTTGAATAGAGGAATTTCTTCTAAAGTTTTTTTATCCACTCCCCCCAATTGTGAAAATCCAGCATTATTACCTATCATTTTGCTACCAAGATATTCAATATCGTCGGAAAAGGTTGGCTCTACCTGAGGTGGCCCCCAGATCTGGTTACCCCACCACCCCAAATGGAGAGGAAGCTGCATTTGTCCCTTATCAACCCCGGCATATTTATCTATTATGGGTGTATGTCCTGGCCATCTACCGTGTTCCCATTCATAAGATACTATTTCATCAGGGAGAAAAAGCCCTGATGCCTTTATAGATGCCAGATGAATATCAATAAAACGCTTATATCCACGGACAGGCCTGTCCCATGCCTGCCAGCGCGAGCGGTAATGCCACCAGTGGTGGGACATAGAACTCATCTCCATACCAACCGGCCGTTCCAGATTTTTCACCACTTCAAAAATAAATTTGGTCCCGTAATACCAGAAGTTTTCTTCCCCTCCAAGTACAGCGCTTCCATCAATGGCATCGAAATACATACCATCAAAACCACAATGATTTACAATTTCTGCATGCCTCTTCGCCATTTCATCAAATAAGGGGGTTTCCGGTCCGGGGACGAATCTTCCGAATCTTTCGCTCAGGTGAAAAGTGACTTCATTTAGGCCATGTGATGAGACTTTTGTGCCATTTGCCCCACGTTTGAGTCCGGTGAATTTATAAGGAGCAGATTTAGTAACCCCGGTAAATTCTATCAACTCATCTCCAATTTTTAGGGTTACACTGTTTTCCGTATGAAAACCGGTGACTGTAGATATATTGGTTGTTGGTTCCTTTACAACTATTTCATCAGCTGTCTCAGTAATGGGTTCCAAAAGCGTAAAAGTATTCACATATCCCAGGTCTTTGTTGGGAATAGGAGTCACGTATCTTGAGTTTTTGTCTATAAAAAAGGCGTATGTATGAAAGATATGCGAAATTCCAGCCTTATGTAAACGTTCATTGATCCGCTTAAACGAATCCCAGCCACCTGGCCACTTTTCCTTGTTTAGATCAAAGGTTCCGAACTCAAAAAAACTACCGCCCCCATGGCTATCGATCTGATTGAAACCCAAATTATGACAGGTCTCAATCCATTCGTCCACTGTTTCTTCGGTAAGTGAGCCAAAGTTCATCAGGTAAGAACCATACCCTTCCTTTTTCGTGAGTGCCCAGGCCCCTCCTGCATCTGAAAAAGGGATATCTTTGGCACTTGAGATCACATCGCGAATAACAGGAAGTACTTTCTGTTGGGGAAGGCCTAACAGTGTCACTTCTGCTCCTATAATTCCGAATTTATTATAACATTCTGCCCAAAGATTAGTCTGTAAAGGTGGTAGCTGCCGGACATGTGTGAAAAGGTTCATGGAGAGTGCGCATGCGGCAAAAGGTTCATAAGGTTGGCCTTCCAGCGTTAGGGGAATATTTAAAAAAACGAGCGATTCAATTTCCCCGGAAACTGATGTAACCTTTAAAGTGATGCGATCATTTGAGGTACTGACTAGAATATCGACATCAACACCGGTCTCCCCAAATCCCATCTTAAATTTATCTTTTACGAATGATAATGAGGTGATATCATGTCTTTGTCCATCAACGAATATATAAGCACATTTTGACCCTGATTCCGTATCCAGATAATCTTTATGTGTTGCTTTATCAACAAACTCAAGATTCTTCCCGTTAGGTGCTATTACATATTTAAAATGATCGTTTTCCAGTACAATATTTTGAGGGGAACAGCTTGCAAAAGCAAAACTCAATACTATCAGTGTAAAACAATATGATCGAAAATTAAAAAAGTAATTGTTTGTCATTGGGTTCTTGGTTATCTAATGTGCAAAATAGTTAATAGTTTTTTTTAACTACCAATTTGGGTGGTTGAATTAAAACTTATTTAAAGCATGGGCTTGAGTTGGGTTTGCATAGGTTTCCAGACCAAAAAAACTGAATTCGGATCAATCCCAAAAGTTGTGCGTGAATTGGATAAAGATAGGATAGACTATCCCAGAGTTCGTGTTCTGTTCATTTTTTGCATCGCCCAAATGCGTAGCATTCATGAATACCTTTAAAAATCAATAGACCAGCCGATGAATAAAAAACGAACCAAAAAACGCTAGGCTGATTTTTCTTTTCTTGAAATCTACGGACTTTGAACGGTCGCAGCGTCCAGGCCGCTTTCACTAAGGTGAAATGCTCTATGGACGCCTACCTACACCCGGTGTTAAAACCCCTTGATTTACTACTAAAATAAAAATAGGCCGTTCCTTTGTTCCGTCAACCTATATAGTGTCAATAAATCATTGACCATTATTGAATAC
>NZ_JALKBB010000062.1:0-5666 GCF_023016025.1 Arenibacter sp. S6351L
GGTCAACATGCCCCGGAATGGGGTGGTCAACATACTCAGGAATGCCATGGTCAGTTTAAACCGGAATTAGGTGGTCAATATCACCGGATTTTCCAATTATGGCGGATTCGACTACGTCCGAATCCACGCGGAATTGCTAAAGCCTGTGCCAAATCGGAAATTAACGCATATTAACCCGTAACTGACGGTTAAACTAGACCGTTGTAAATCATTTAAAAAACTATGGAACAAAAGACATTAAAATATTTAAGAGTATTCATTCCAGGATTTGTTTTACTTCTTGGCTTATATCCGATTTACAATCATTATTATTCTGAAGTTTTAGACATTAAGGGATTACACGTAATGTATATTTCCTTTATATCATTACTACTAGGAGCGGTTTATTATCAATTAAATATTCAAAGATTGATTACAAATCCATCTCATTATTTTATCACTAAAAACATATTGGACAAACTAATTTCTGCATATGGCAAAGAGGTAACTAAAGAACAACGTAAAACTCTATTATATAAAGAGGCATATATGACTACTTTTTATAAGGTAATTGACAATGATGAATCGCTTAAAAGAAAAGGTGAAAACGTTAAGTTTAATGGTATATTTTGGACTTCAACTGCAGATATCGCTTTAATATTTTTTGTCCTCTATTTTATTTACAAATGCTTTTTCAAAGACATTGAAAATGTGGAATCAATAATTTCATTTCTACTTTATACTTCTATTATTGCATTTGTACTACATCTCATTTCTGTAAAGAAGCATATTAACTTATCTAATAAACAACTAGATCCGATTGTGAACGATAAAGAATTGTCATCAATTGTTAAAAAAAGATTCGATGACATTTTAAAGTAGTCGTATGCAGAAAACACCCAAAAAGGATAAAGAAGTAATAAACGTTATAATACAAGAATACCAAAAAAATGATTTGCCATGGTATATTGGTTATAGTGGAGGAAAAGATTCTTCTTCAATGCTAAAATTAGTTTTTAATGCTCTAAAACGAATAGAATATTTTCACAAACCAATTACCGTTTTGTATTGCGATACAGGTGTTGAAAACCCAATTGTTACCACATATGTTTATGAAACTTTTGAAAAACTTAAAAAAGAATGTAAACAGCTTAACATTCCGTTGTTATTTACAATATTAAAACCTAAACTAGAAGACAGATTTTTTGTAAAAGTAATAGGTAGAGGCTATCCAACACCAACAAATATTTTTCGTTGGTGCACAGATAAGTTAAGAATCAACCCCGTTAAAGAGCTTATTGATAAAGACGTGAAAGCTGTTATTCTGCTTGGAGTAAGAAGTTCTGAAAGCGAGCAAAGGGATAGAACAATATCAAAACACAAAACAGATAATGAATATTATCTAAAACAAAGTGGCTCATCAAGTAACATCATTTTTAGTCCAATTATTAATCACGCCCTAGAAGATGTTTGGCTTACATTACGTTATAACGAACTACCAAAAAGTATTGACTTTAACCAAATTAGAATGATTTACAAAGATGCAGAATCTGAATGTCCTGTTTATAGAGAATCTAAAGGATCATCGTGCGGCAATTCAAGATTTGGGTGTTGGACTTGTACTGTTGTGCGGAAAGACAAGTCAATGGGTAATATGATAGAAAATGGATATTCTGAGCTCAAGGAATTATTTGAATTCAGAAATTGGATTGCTGAATTTAGGGACAATATAAAGTATAGATGTTCATATAGAAGAAATGGTGCAAAAGGGCTTGGACCAATAACTTTGGAAGGAAGAAAAATCATTTTAGATAAATTGCTGAAAACAGAACAATTGAGTGGATTAAATTTGATACCTCAAGAAGAAATAAATCGCATTTATGAACTTTGGGAAATTGACGAAATTAACGTGAATTATCAAGAAAAACGCCTTACAACAACGTGTATAAAACATGGCTAGTAAGTGCTAAATGAAAGGTTGGTGCTAATTTACAATTTGGCTTTTAAAATGAAAAGGTAAAATCAAAACAAAAAATTCGGCTCTGTGTTAATCCAAAAAGTTAGCGTTTATTTATATGCTACGTTTCAAACACAAACCGTTATGCGAGATTTATTTGAGAAATTCTGGTAAAATCAAATGACTAAAATAAAAGATTTAAAAAGTAAATGGTTATTCGTTGCTCCAATTTCAGGATTAGAACTTACTGAATCAACAAATTCTGAATTTAAAATTGGTAACGTCATCTTAGTTACTAAAAAGAAGCTTCCTAAAATCAGAAAAAGATTAGGGATACAATATCGAATATCGGAACTGTCAAAATTTGGAATAAAAGAAAATGTTACCGACTTTTTTAGTTATTCAAATACATATGCGGTATGTAGCTTTACAGGAACACCCGAAGAGAAAAGAACTGAGAATATTAGAATAATAGAAGATGCACTAAATCTTATGAGTTTTTCAAATCTTGGATATTCGAGAAGAAAATTTCAAAGTAAAATTGAAATAAAAAGATCTAAAGGATTTATGCATTATAGAATGATTGCATTGGATAAAATAAATAAACGCTATTCTCTTAATTTTACAAAGTTACATCCTATGCCAATTGAACCTAATGAAAACTGGTTACGCTTTCACAAATCATTTTTTTATTTAAAACTTTTTTCAATTATTAACGGAGAAAAGAAGATAAATACTAAATGGAAAAACATATTGATTTCTGTCGCAAAGCTAGTTGGTAAAAGCTTGAATTCTCATGATATACCAGAGGCTTTTTTGCAAAATGTCATTGCCTTAGAAATGTTATTAGTAAGTCAAGGAGAAAAAATTGAAGAAAAATTAATAGAAAGAAGCGAATATTTTCTCGATTGGTGTGCGGATTGGATAAATGATAAAATAGAGGATAAGCTGAAAATTATATACAAAAAGAGATGTGACTACGTTCACGATGGTAAAACACAAGATATAACCAAAGATGATTTGATATTTACTGACGATCTAATTTTCAACCTGATGAATAACATATTAAATCATATCGAAAAAATCAGCTCTAAAGGAAAATTAATTGAATTTTCAGATAAATATTTGGCTGAGAAAAAATTAGGCCTGGAATCCAACTATCAATTTGGAGAATTTCAATTTGTAAGAAAAACATATGATAAGGTAGAATTAGGAGAAATATAAACCACAAATAACAACGTATAACACAAATGACGGATTTAATTGAAAATAAACTAAATTAGTTTTTCATAACAAACAAAATAATTAAGACGACAAATTCGCATCCAAACTTCCACGCGAATTGTCGTCCTGCGAGAACTTTGGCTTTAAAAAAAATGAAGTACACCTATTTAACATTAGTCTTTTTAATCCTAATTTGTGGGTGTAAGCCTTCCGAACAACTGGTGGAAAAGAAGGAGAGCAAACAAGATGTACTAAATTTTCTGTTCCAAGATTATATCGGTGAAAAGCCAAGCGCAAGTTTTGTTGTCATAAAAGATGGTAACATAAAAGAATGCCAAAGCTTTGGATATGCCGATTTGGAAAATAAGATCCTTGCCACTTGTGAAACCAATTATAGACTGGCCTCTGTAACAAAGCAGTTTACAGCCATGGGAATTTTGATTTTAATACATCAAGGAAAACTAACTTATAACACCAAACTCACAGAAGTAATTCCTGAGTTCCCAGAATATGGCAAAGACATAACCCTAAAAAATTTAATGTCGCACAGGTCAGGTTTACAAGATTACGAGAAATTATATACAAAAGTAGGAGAAGAACAGCTTGTTGATAAAGATGTACTTAATCTTCTAATAGCGCAAGACAGCCTTTTGTTTCCAGCAAATTCCAAATACCGATACAGTAATTCCGGTTATGCTGTTTTGGCAATGATTATAGAACGGGTTTCTGGCAAAACTTTTAAAGAGTTTATGGATAAGGAGATTTTTGAAAAAATAGGAATGACCAATAGCACTGTTTACCAAAAAGGCCTACCCATTAAAAATCGTGCCTATGGGTATACATTCAATGACAACATCTATGAAAATATAGACCAAAATACTTGGTCGGCCATATTAGGTGATGGTGGTATTTACTCCTCTGTCAGGGATTATGTGCATTGGGATAGAGGTTTATATAATGAAACCCTGGTAAGTACAGACTTGCTAAACGATGCGTTTTCCAATTGGGATGAAAATGGAAAAACCGAGGGTAAGGGTTATGGTTTTGGATGGCGAATTTTTATAATAAATGATAGAAAGTATTTAACCCATGCTGGTGGTACCACAGGTTTTAGAAATTTTTCTGTACGGATTCCTTCGGAAAAAATTACAGTAGTCATATATACCAATACCGAAGATTATGATGGCCTGGACCGTAAAGCCTATTTCTTGGCAAGTTATTATTCCGATGGTAAAATCCCTGTTCCAGCGGACATATTACTTCAAAAAGACATTGAAGAAAATGGAATAGAAAATATTACAAACAAGTTTAATCAACTAAAATCCCACCCTACTAAATTTGATATTGTAGAAAAGGATTTAGTCAGTTTAGGTTTTAGTTATTTGAAAAAAGAACCCGAAAAAACACTAAAAGTGTTCGAGTTGGTTAAAGCAAATTTTCCGAATTATTTTGGCGGGTATTTTGGATTAGCGCAATACTATAGAACAAATGGAAATAACGAAATGGCGGTTGAATATTTCAAAAAAGTTCCTGAATTAGCAACAAGCGATGACCAACGTCAGATTGATTATGCCAACAAAATGATTGAACAACTGAGCCAGTAAAACTTTGTAAAGCCATTACACACCATTAGCTGCTATGACATATACACTATGCCTATTCTTTGGTGTTATCTTTCTCCTTGGGGGTTGCACCAACAATAAAGGTGATGATTTTAGGTGCTCGCCAGAACCAATGCCAAAGTACGAATATAGAGCAAGCATAAGCGGAGAAATGACACCTCATATGGATTCTATTCTAAGGATAGAAAAAAGAAGAGAAGTCTTTAAACCCTGTAGAATTTACGCTTTTGATGCAGCATTCTATAGCGCATCGAATAGATTAATCTCCAAGGAGCGTATTTTATTAATGGCAACGGGGAAGCGATGGGAACATCATCCAGAAAAACAGGACGAGATTCTGGTAAAATATGAATTTGACAAGGAGTCAATTGATAGCATTAATTTATATCAGCTTAACAAGAGCGCTGTTTCCGATGAATGGTGGCAAACGGTAAGTACAGGAATAAGAGAGAATGTGGAAGAAATATGGATGCATCCATTCAGGTCCAACCAATATAACTTCACAGAGGTAGCTCCATTTCCGCAAATTAAATTTCCTTTGAGTGTAGGAAAAAAATGGAATGACAACACTATAACATTGCAGGAAGGTTGGGGAGATTGGTCACATATGAAAGTAAAAAGTACCTTCGAAATACTATCCAAAGAAACTATACAAACAAACTACGGTGAGTTAGAAAATTGTTGGAAAGTTAAAGCCGTATCAAACTTTGACCTCGGCCAATCTGAAGTGACCTATTGGTTTCATGAAAGATTTGGGTTTGTAAAGTTGAACTATGTGAACTATGGAGGGAGACTGTTTATTTAAGTGTGTCATAATTCAAAATTTTATAAATTATGACTACAATGGAAAATTCAAAAAAGACAAAAGAAGATCTTGAGCAATT
>NZ_JALKBB010000063.1:0-5146 GCF_023016025.1 Arenibacter sp. S6351L
CTGCCAGGGTATTGGCCGAAAATACCATTGCGGATACCAAAGATGCGGAACAGTGGGTCACCACGGTATTTCAGCGTATCTTGGTTAGGAATCCCGAGGAGGAGGAAAAAAAGGTCTTGGAGGAATATTATACCGATGCCCTGGACAAGTTCTTGAACGACAAGGAGAATGCCGAAAAGTTGATTGCACAGGGAGAATATAAAAGATTGGATACGGATCCGGCAAAAACTGCCGCGCTGATGTTGACGGCCCAGGTAATCTACAATTTGGACGAAACAATTACCAAAGAATAACGATTATGGAAGAAGACAAAACAAATTCTGAAAATCCCCTCAAGGTAAACCGAAGGCACTTCTTTTCGCAATTAAGTGTAGGAATCGGTTCTTTGGCTTTGGGCTCTTTGTTGATCCCAGACCTTTTTAAGGGTGGCCCCAAACCATTGGCGAGTCAGCCATTGGGAATTCCCCATTTTGCCCCAAAGGCAAAACGGGTAATCTATTTGTTTCAATCCGGGGCTCCATCACAGTTGGAATCCTTTGATTATAAACCTACCCTTACCAAGCGTATGGGAGAAGATTTGCCAGAATCTATACGGAACGGGCAAAGGCTTACCGGTATGACCTCTGGTCAGGATAAATTTCCTTTAATGCCTTCGGCGGCCAAGTTTGCCCAACACGGTAAAAGTGGGGCATGGGTAAGCGAATTTTTCCCTCATATTGCGAAAATTGCGGACGAGATATGTATTGTTAAGAGTATGCACACCGAGGCTATCAACCACGATCCGGCCATTACCTTTTTTCAGACGGGTAGTCAGCAATCAGGTAGGCCAAGTATGGGTTCTTGGATGAGTTATGGCTTGGGAAGTGAAAATCAAAATTTGCCTTCATTTGTGGTGCTTACCTCTAGAGGGAAGGGAAATAGCCAAGGCCTATACTCCAAGCTTTGGTCCAGTGGATTCTTGGATTCCAAGCATCAAGGGGTACTGTTGCGCTCAGGGAAGGATCCAGTGCTGTATTTGAACGATCCGGATGGACTTTCTCGTTCCGATAAGCGCCATTTGTTGGACCATGTATCTTCACTTAATAAAATACATCATGTTGAAACCGGCGACGACGAGATAGAATCAAGGATAGCTCAATATGAAATGGCCTATAGGATGCAAATGTCGGTACCCGATGTCATGGATATTAAAAAAGAACCGGAATCCATTATAAAGTTATATGGGGAAGATTCCCAGGTTCCCGGAACCTATGCGGCCAATTGTCTTCAGGCCCGTAGGCTAGCGGAGAATGGGGTACGCTTTATACAGTTGTACCATCAGGGCTGGGACCAACACGGCAACCTGCCCAATGAAATGGCAGGACAGGCCAAGGATGTGGATCAGGCATCTGCGGCCCTTATCCTGGATCTAAAACAGCGTGGCATGTTGGAGGATACCTTGGTTATTTGGGGTGGAGAGTTTGGAAGGACCAATTATTGTCAAGGTAATTTTGATCCTAAAAATTACGGTAGGGACCATCACCCAAGAGCTTTTAGTATATGGATGGCGGGAGGCGGTATTAAACCGGGTATTACTTATGGGGAAACCGATGAATTTGGGTATAATATTGTGAAAAATCCGGTTCATATCAACGATTTCCATGCCACTATCATGAATAATCTGGGACTGGATCACGAACAATTAATTTATAAATATCAGGGACGTCGGTTTAGGCTTACAGATGTTGCCGGTAATGTTGTAAAAGATATCTTAACATAGTATATGGCTCAAAAAAATAGTACTCCTTGGGTCGATTATGTTATTTTCGGTCTTACTGTATTTCTTGTTTTCTGTTTAATTTTCGAATCTTTTATAGATCTTCCCAGTCTTGTGGCCTGGTTAGGGCGTTGGCATCCTTTGATCCTACATTTTCCCATTGTTTTATTACTAATGGCCGCCGTTATAGGTCTTTTCAATCAGATAGTACCTAAGCTATTGCTTACAATTGCTACACTATCCGCGCTGGTTACCGCTATTACGGGATTCTTTTTGGGAACGGAATCCGTACCAAAGGGCGACCTTCTTTTTTGGCACCAATGGATGGGGGCCGGAGTAGCTATTTTGGCAGTTGTATGGTATTGGTTGAGTACCAATCATTTACAACAAACCTATCTGGTAAAGGGAATACAAGTGGTGTTGATTCTATTGGTGGGACTCACTGGCCATTATGGGGGAATGATTACACATGGGGAGGATTTTTTGGCCTTGCCGCGAAGTAAGAAATTGGAGAAGATTCCCGATGATCCTTTAATTTATGAACATATAGTTTATAGGGTACTGGACAATAATTGCATTGGTTGCCATAATCCGAACAAGAAAAAGGGAGAGCTACTGATGACCAGTATAAGCGAGCTTATTAAAGGAGGAGAAAGTGGACCAGCTTTGGTCTCGGGGGATCCAGAGAAAAGCGAACTAATTAGGCGCCTACATTTGCCTGTGGAAGACGAGGAACATATGCCTCCGGAAGGCAAGAAACCTTTAACAGATGATGAAATACAAATTTTAGAACGTTGGATAGCCTTGGGCGCTTCGGACACTTTAAAGTTGAGTCATTTGGATAACAGTGAACCTTTGGTAGGAATGGTCAAAAAAATGATGGATTCCGGTACAAAGAATTCATGGGCAAAACTTCCCAAAGTAGCGGACAGCACTTTGCAAAATTTGGCTTCAGATTATGTTACAATTAAAAGGATTGCCAGTAATTCGCAGGCTTTGAGTATATCTGTATACCTGCCACCAGAATACGATTCGAAGAATATTACGGATTTAAAGAGGATTGCCAATAATATTGTTGAATTGGATTTGAGCGGAATCCCTCTTGGCGAAAAAGAAATGGAACTAGTGGCAATGTGCAAAAATTTGGAGTGGTTGGAAGTGGACCGAACCCCCATCACGGATGCCGAGTTTGCAAAAATAACCGGGCTTGAAAATTTAAGGGTATTAAAGGCATATGAAACAGGCATTAGCGATGAAAGTGTTGCCATTCTAAAGGATTTCAAAGGCCTTAAAAGTCTTTATGTTTGGGATACGCAAATGTCCGATCAAGGGCTTTCCGAGCTAAGGGAAGCCATGCCCAATTTACATTTGGACTACGGAATTGATCCAGAGCTTAAAATGGAATTTATAGAGAAGGACACCATTGTGGATAGTATACAGTAAATTCGTAAGTAGATTATTAATTACTTAGGATGTGTATGACTTGTCGTATTCCAATTGTCATTTTACTTATTACCTTTCATTCGTTATCAATGGCCCAAGCCAGGTATGAGTATACCCACCAACAAATGGGTACGCAAATTGGTCTGGTTTTTTATGACCACAATGAAGATATGGCCAGGGCAGATTCCATTGCCCAATTGGTTTTCGCTAGAATAGATGAACTTAATAGCACTTTAAGTAATTACCTTCCTAATAGTGAAATTAATAAGCTTAGCAGTGGTTCAAATATAAACGTTGCAGTTAGCAATGACCTTTTTAGATTATTGCAAATTTCAGGGGACTATGCTGCAAAGACCAATGGTGCTTTCGATATTACCCTAGGTCCGCTTATTGAACTATGGAAAAAGGCTAGGAAAAATAGACAAATACCTTCAATGGCTGAAATAAAGCCCGCACAACAAAGAACCGGTTATGGCAATCTGGAATTCCCCATGTTGAATACGGTAAGGTTAAAACAAGAAGGAATGCAATTGGATGTTGGCGGGATAGGAAAGGGGTTTGCTGCGGATGAGGCCATTAGCCTGCTGAAGAGTAATGGAATAAATGCGGCTTTGGTAGATATGGGGGGAGATGTTACGGTAAGCAATGCCCCGCCCAATAAGGAGTTTTGGGTTTTAGGATTTAGCTATTATGACAAGAACGGAAAAGAAGTTTTCCGGAAAATAAAGTTGAAAAATCAGGCTGTGGCCACTTCTGGGGATTTGTACCAGTATGCCGTGATCGATGGGAAGCGGTATTCGCATATCATCAATCCTAAGAATGGCATGGGGTTGAGCAATAATATACAGGTAACGACTATTGCCCCCAATGGTACTATGGCAGATGCTTATGCTTCGGCATTAAGTGTCCTGGGTATAGGGGAAGGCAGTAAAATTGTTCAGGAAACAATGAATTTGGAGGTGTTTATGGTGGAGGATGTACCTGGGTCATACCAGCAGTGGAATAGTTCTGGATTTTTAAATTATATAGTTGAGGATTGAAATAAGATTACAAATAATTACGGGCTCCTTCCCCTAGCAGGGGAAGGTGGACCAATCCACGGATGTGTGGATTGGGACGGAAGGGGTGATTTAGGAAAGATAAATTTGTGCTAGGAGCTGGATCCCTTCCGACTTTAGTCCCTAAAAAAGGTCCAAAAGCCACCTTCCCTTGCCAAGGGAAGGAGCAAGTGTTATTGCTATATTAAGGAAATACATGAGAATTATAGGATTGAAAAAAAATAGAGGGTTCCTTCCCCTGTTAGGGGAAGGTGGACCAATCCACGGATGAGTGGATTGGGACGAAAGGGGTGATTTAGGAAAGATAAATTTGTGCTAGGAGCTGGATCCCTTCCGACTTTTGCCCCCGAAAAAGGTCCAAAAGCCACCTTCCCTTGCCAAGGGAAGGAGCAAAATGAGAATTATATTTGGGAGGGATATGAAGCCTAAAAAAATACATAACAGACCTGAAACCAAAACAAATAGAATACAGCTTCGAAAAAACCTGACTTCTGCAGAAGCGTTTCTATGGAAGGAATTAAAGGGTAAAAAACTGGACGGAAGAAAATTTAGGAGACAACACGGTATTGGAAATTTTATTACTGATTTTTATTGTGCGCAGGAGAATTTGATAATAGAATTGGATGGAGAGGTACATAATCATGCAATCGTAGTCGAAAATGACGACAAAAGAACTGCATTTTTGAATGGGAAGGGATACAAGGTTATCCGTTTTGAAAATAAAATGGTTTTTGAAAATTTACCCAGCGTTTTACAAGAAATAAGGGATAATTTTAAGAGAAATGAACATTAACAGGGTTCCTTCCCCTGTTAGGGGAAGGTGGACCAATCCACGACCGAGTGGATTGGGGCGGAAGGGGTGATTTTGAGGATCAATTGGTGTTCAGAA
>NZ_JALKBB010000064.1:0-5100 GCF_023016025.1 Arenibacter sp. S6351L
CAGGAAAAAATAAATCAAAACAAAAAGATTTCGCTATGTGCGTGGCGGAAAGCAGATTCTAGTTTGCTCCCGTACTGTTCATAGCTCAACCGTTACCTACAAGTTCAAAATGAATATAAATTTTCAGATTACTCCAGAGGATTTGGAATTATTTCCAAGTTTAAATGAATACAAAAAAGAGCTAGGAATACTAGACAATTTTGATTTTACTGGAAAATCAGAATCTGAGATTTATAATATATTTTATGATTACGCTAAACTCAACCCCAGTAGAATTAGTTGGTTTAATTCAGAAAACTTTAATTCTCACAGATTTTATCGAGTAAGACTAAATATTGATAAAAAAACAGAGGATATTTCTCTTTCACAAACATATTCTTACCCTCCTTCAAAATTTTGTTTTGAAAATGGACGTGCAAATTTAAAAGGCAAAAGTGTGTTTTATTGCTCCAACAGACCTGACGCTGCCATACTAGAATGTAGGCCCAAAATAGGTGATGAAGGATTTTTAAGTGTTTGGAAAGGAATCGCAAAAAGAAAAATTAAAATTGGTAACCTTTTACCTCCAGATTTACCTATAGAAAATGACTGGAATGAAATGGCTGTTAAATCTTTTGAGGTTTTTAAAGAAAAAATGTCTTTAAAGGCTAAAGGACTTGATAAACACTTCGTAATGTTTCAAAGGTTTGTCGCAAGTAAATTTATTACAGAAAAACCTCCATATTCTTTAACTTCTACTTTGAGCTGGGAATTATTATATGGACAAATGTGGAGAGACTTGATAATATACCCAAGTGTGGCTTCAGACATTAGATTATGTAATATGGCTTTCCATCCAAATTCCGTAAACGAAAATCTTGAGTTTGAAAAACTGATTAAATTCAAAGTGGTAGGATTTGAGGGAAATGAACCATTATTTCAATTAGGAACAAACGTAGGGTTTATTGAAAACACGAGAATGATTTGGAAAAAAAGAACAGAAGATGAAACTAAATTATTCAGAAACAAGAAAAACCAGTAGGTAACAATGCCTAAACGTAATGCGGACTTTAGGGCAAAGCCGAAAGGTCTGTGTATATTTATAATGTCGCTAAATCTTATGGATTTAGCTTTGGATAAGAAAAAATAAAACTAAACAATAAGCTTTAGCTTCGTGCGCAGACGGAAACGAAAAGTTTCCTTGCCCCCGCACTACGCTTAGCCGAAACGTTACCCAACATTTTGACCAAAAAAAAGAACCAATGAAAATAACCTTACTCAAAATCTTATTTGGTATACTTGCTTTCATAATCGCCGCAATATTTTCTGCTATGATTATTACATTTCTTTTGAGCAAAATAACGCCAAATGAAATTATCTTAAACGTTATACAATTATTTTTAGCAATAATAATTACCGTTGTAATTTACAGGTATATGGTAAGGTATATATTGCAATTAAATAAATGAAATAGTATTAGAGTTTTAATAATGAAGGACTTGAATTCTTAGTAATATACAATCAAAATTGAAAAGGGTTAAAGGGCTAAAGAAGTTTACGCAAACGGACTTCACTCAGACGCAACTGTTCCGCAGATGGACTTTTTAGCTTGTTTGCGCTTATGAAGTTCAAATGATAATGGCGGACAACTCGGGCGGAAAAAACGTTGGGTAACAAAGCCTAAACGTAATGCGGGATTTTGGGCTAAATCGAAAGGTCTATGTATATTTATAAAGTCGCTAAATCTTATGGATTTAGCTTTGGACAAAAAAAAATAAAACTAAACAATAAGCTTTAGCTTCGTGTACAGACGGAAACGAAAGGTTTCCTTGCCTCCGCACTACGCTTAGCCAAACCGTTGGCAACAATATAAAAAAAGGCAATGTATCCGATTATAATACTATCAATAATTATTTTAGCTTTTTGGTCAGTTATAACCACTTTTAGAGCAATTTATCTAATTCTGACAAAAGAATTTCAAGGAGACAAAACAAGTTGGATTCTTATTGTTATGATTGGATTTATTGGACCTATCTTATGGATTACAAAAGGAAAAAAATTAGTTGAGAAGTAATATCTCGTTATGGACGTAAGACTTAAGAAAAGTATTTTAACATCTTATCTGATTGGAGCTCCAATTGGGATTTTTGTCGTTTTCGCTACGATTTTTGTTCCAAGTTTCTTTTTCGGAGAAGGACTTATGACAATTGTTATTATTGGAACATATGGAATTTCTACAATCGGACTTGTAATTGCGTTTCTAATTTCTCTATGGCTTGGTGGAAAATTAGCTTATAAGAATATTAAAAGTGGAAAATCATTACTTCTGACTTCTTTTAAATACTCAACTGTTGTGAATTTAATTATATGGACAACTTTTTGTCTGATTGTTGGACTAACTGTTACAGAAGAAAAATTTCTTATGATGATTCCACCAATTTTCGCTTTTGTACTTTGTACTGTTCTGACAACATTTTCAATCGGACTTTTGATTTCATATTTAATTAGACGAATTAATAATAAACCGAATTAATAAAAAATACTGTTGCCAACAATGCCTATAATTCAGTCTTGCCTTTATCTAAAAAGAAAATTTAGTACTTTTAATCTGGCTCGATTCCGACCTTGAAAAATCCTAACGGATTTCCCAGACCGAAATCATAGCCGAACCGTTAGCGTAAATACTATAAAATTTAATGATAAGATTTCTTGCCCTCCTATTCCTTCTATCATTTGTAACGTGCAAAATCGAATCTAAAGAAGTTTCAAACAAATCAGAATCTATAACTGAAAGATATTATCCAAATGGTAAGTTGAAATCCAGGGGTGATACTTTCGGAGAAAACCAACCGATTGGGGAATGGTTTTACTATGATTCAACTGGGCTTCTTAAACGAAAAGCAGAGTATTTAAAAATAGATGGAAAGGCATATCTTAATCAGGATTGGTATTTTAACAAGGCAGGAGATACTTTAAGAAGTAAGGGCAGTCATTTCGATATTGTTTATGAAAAGGATACAATTTTCCTCAATGAGCCTATAAAAGCTAAAATTAATCTAAATGCTCCGTTATTTAAGAATAAGAATTCCGAAATACTCATTGTTATTCCGAAAGACTATTCTATAAACTTCAACAAAGATTTTTCTAATCTCAAAGAAGTTGAACTTGACACAACTTTTAATCTGAACCTTGAGAAAAAAATCAGGGCTGCGATTGGAATTACTACGGATTTTGGCAAACATGCTATTTTCGGGAGATACTTTAACTCCATTGGAAATAAAAAATTTAGAGGTATAATTGTGGAGTACTTTTATCAAGACTCTATTAATTCAGATTCAATTCGACTGAATTATTTTGAGAACAAAAAATATTTTGAGAAAGACATTTACGTTGTTGACAGTTTAGATACTAGAGAATAAAAAGTACTTACGCTAACAACACCTATAATTAATTGCGGGCGGATTTTCCCTTCGGAAAATCCACGCATATTTAGTAAGTTTAGTCTGCGGGCCGAAATCCTGTCGGATTTCACACCGCAACTAATCATAGCTTAACCGTTGTGCTTAATTAGAAAAAAAATTGTTTGATAAATTTAAATGGCTTTTCATCAATCTAGCATTGATATTCATGTCTGTGGTTTACGCCATTCCCAATATTATTGCGGAAAAGGAAGAACTTACTCAGGAATATGGAACATTGCGAAAAGCTTATTTAGAAACTTATAAGTATAAGCCTAGAAAATCATTCACCTACCGGGAAGCCCAAAGACTTGTTTTAGTTACATCTGACAGGACCGACAGGATCTATAAACTATCTAACCATTATAGAACCCATTGGAATAAGTTTTTAGCAAAAAATGCAATAGGTAAAGAGTTAAGAGTTTATCTGGAAACTAATAATAGCCGAACCAACCCTATGATTGTGGAATTGAACGGAAAAAAAGTGTATGGAAAATCATCTATGCTACCGATTTATATTTTAATAATTGCAGGTACCGTAGGATTGTCCGTTTATAATCTTTACCAAGTGTTAGAGAATAACTAAGCACAACAATACCTATAATCAATTGCTTACGATGGATTTCCTAAAGGAAATCCCTAAATTTAAACAATGGCTCGGAACCGGGCGAAAAAGTCCTGTGGACGTTTTCCGCAACAGATCATAGCCGAGCCGTTAGCTTTAATTTAGAAAATGCTTCAAAAACTCTGGAAAAATCCGAACAAAACATTTGATGAAATTCTTTCTAAAGATATTAGTTGGATTCAAATTTTACCTCTATTTGCTGTAAATGGAATTTATCTTGTCTACTACTTAATAAAAGCCGAAAGAGGATATAATCTCACTAGTAATGGTGAACTTTGGGGTGCTATTGCGGGGATTCTTGTAATTGGTTCGGTTTGGGGAATAATTTCCAATCTGTTTGTTGGCTACTTAGTCAAAGTCACTGGCCGAATATTCAATGCAGAAAATAACTTGAAAAAAATATATGCGGTATTTGCATGGTCTTCAGTTCCATTA
This sequence comes from Arenibacter sp. S6351L, assembly GCF_023016025.1. Classification (NCBI taxonomy): domain Bacteria; kingdom Pseudomonadati; phylum Bacteroidota; class Flavobacteriia; order Flavobacteriales; family Flavobacteriaceae; genus Arenibacter; species Arenibacter sp. S6351L. The sequence goes on from NZ_JALKBB010000064.1 coordinate 4,498, forward strand.
ATAATAGCCTGCATCATAATTATTACAAGCTTAATTTTTGTCAGAGTTATACTCGCTCAAGAAGAAACCTCCACCTTAAGCATAATCTTATCATTATTAACAATCATATTAAATATTGGAATGATAGTGCCAGCTATTTGGTCTTTCATTCTATTCTATAAAGGACTGAAAGTTGCCCAGAAGTTGGACATGACAAAAACAATCTTGAACTATTTATTAGCAATTGCGATATACGCCCCTCTTTATTATCTAATAATGGCTTTCGAATTCTGATAACGAATGGACTTGCAGAAGTAAGGGAAATAAAAAAACTAAAGCTAACAAAGCCTATAGCAAATAGGGCATAAAGCGTTAAATTTAATGGCTTGGGATTATGTACTAAGTCCGCCAAATCTTATGGATTTGGCTTTTAAAATAAAAAAGATAAAAACAAAACAAAAAGCTTTGGCTCGCAGACCAGACGGAAACGAAAAAGTTTCCTTGCCTGCCCTACTTGCCATAGCCGAGCCGTTGTACACAAGCTGATAATGGAACCCAAATTCTATAAAAAGTCAATAAAACAATTAGAAAAAGACTATTCTACGGATCCATCGGAATTTCCAA
>NZ_JALKBB010000065.1:0-4909 GCF_023016025.1 Arenibacter sp. S6351L
CATTGCGAGCTTGCCTAGCCGTTAGGCAGGCATAGCGTGGCAATCTGCTTCTTACATTGTACAATTAGCAATAAACAAAGTAAAAGTCCTCCCCCCTAACCCCCTCCTACTGCAAAAAAGCTGCACAAGCAAGGAGGGGGAACAATACCTGCATAAAACATCTTTAACAGCTCAGAACAAATTCCCTCCCCTTGGGGGAGGGCTAGGGAGGGGTCCAAAACAAAAACCCCCACCAATTGCTTGATGGGGGTTTGTTTATAGTAAGGGAAGTCCTTATTTCACTTCCTCGAAATCTACGTCCTCAACGTTATCGGCTTCTTTAGACTCTCCGTTGGAAGATGCTGTATCAGCGCCACCTGCAGGAGCACCTTGCTGTGCTTCGGCCTGGGCCTTGTACATTTCCTCAGAAGCTACTTTCCAAGCCTCATTGATTTTTTCCAAAGCTGGAGTAATCAAAGCCAAATCTTTGGCTTCATGGGCTTTTTTAAGCTCTGCCAAGGCATCCTCGATCGGCTTCTTCTTATCATCAGATAATTTATCGCCAAACTCGGTCAATTGCTTTTCGGTCTGGAAGATCATTCCATCGGCCTCGTTCAATTTATCGGCAGTTTCCTTGGCTACTTTATCAGCTTCAGCATTGGCTTCAGCTTCCGCTTTCATTTTCTTGATCTCTTCCTCTGTTAATCCTGAAGAAGCTTCAATTCTAATATCCTGCGTTTTGTTGGTAGCCTTATCGGTAGCCGATACTTTTATAATACCATTGGCATCAATATCAAAAGTAACTTCGATCTGTGGCGTTCCTCTTTGTGCTGGTGGAATACCATCCAAATGGAAACGGCCTATTGTTTTGTTATCCTTTGCCATTGGGCGTTCTCCCTGCAATACGTGGATCTCAACAGATGGCTGATTGTCAGCTGCTGTAGAGAAAACTTGCGATTTCTTTGTAGGGATAGTCGTGTTGGCTTCTATCAATTTCGTCATTACACTACCCATAGTTTCAATACCAAGGGACAATGGTGTAACGTCCAAAAGAAGTACATCTTTTACATCTCCTGTCAATACCCCACCTTGTATAGCGGCACCTACGGCAACCACCTCATCAGGGTTAACACCTTTGGAAGGTTTCTTTCCAAAGAACTTCTCAACGGCATCCTGTACCGCAGGAATCCTTGTAGAACCACCAACCAAGATAATTTCGTCAATATCACTCTTGCTTAAACCTGCTGCTTTTAAAGCAGTGGCACAAGGCTCAATAGTACGTTTTACCAAATCATCTATCAATTGCTCAAACTTGGCTTTGGTCAATGAACGTACCAAATGCTTAGGTCCTGAAGCCGTAGCGGTAACGTATGGAAGGTTAATTTCGGTCTGTGCAGAAGACGACAACTCAATTTTTGCCTTTTCAGCAGCCTCTCTCAAACGTTGCAATGCCATGGCATCTTTACGTAAGTCTATTCCCTCTTCCTTGTTGAACTCATCGGCCAACCAATCGATTATTTTTTGATCCACGTCATCACCACCCAAGTGGGTATCCCCATCGGTAGCCAATACTTCAAAAACACCGTCTCCCAATTCAAGGATGGAAACATCATGTGTTCCTCCACCAAAATCGAAAACTACTATTTTCTGATCTGTATCCTTTTTGTCCATACCGTAGGCCAAAGAAGCTGCGGTAGGCTCGTTTATAATTCTTTCTACGGTAAGTCCGGCAATTTCACCGGCCTCCTTGGTTGCTTGTCTTTGCGCATCGTTAAAGTAAGCAGGTACGGTAATTACCGCTCTACTAACGGTCTGTCCTAAATAATCCTCGGCAGTTTTCTTCATTTTCTGAAGTATCATTGCCGAAAGTTCCTGAGGTGAATACAAACGTCCGTCTATATCTACCCTTGGGGTATCGTTATCTCCTTTTACCACTTTATAAGGCACCCTTTCCGCTTCCTTCTTGGATTCGGAGTATTTATTACCCATAAAACGTTTTATGGAATAAATGGTTTTATTTGGATTTGTAACTGCCTGTCTTTTGGCAGGGTCTCCAACCTTAATTTCGCCACCCTCTACAAAAGCAATGACAGATGGAGTAGTTCTCTTACCTTCTGCGTTTGGGATAACAACAGGCTCGTTACCCTCCATTACGGAAACACAAGAGTTTGTTGTTCCTAAATCTATTCCAATAATTTTACTCATGTTTATATATTTACTGTGTTGAAAAATCTTTTTATCACTCGGGTCTATTAAGACAATGATTGTGCCATGACAAAAAATATGACAAGCTGTCAGACCCCTCCTCCAAATTCACCAAGAATTGCAATTCCGTCTGCTTTTTTGGGCATTCCCCCTTGGCCAAAATATGCCAAGGGGTCGTGCTTTCCATTCCTAGTCCCAAAAGTGTCCCTCCCCAGGTCCCCTTTTGGGAGCTATCCATTGCAATCACTAATGCAGTTGTTAGTTGAAAGTTATAATGTTATAAAGTTGAAAGTTATAAAGTTCAAGGTTGCAGTTGGGTAGTGAGAAGAAGAACCTAGAGCCTAGATGCTAGAGTCTAGACTAAAGTCTTGTGTTAAAAGTCGTCACTTCGAGCCCGCCCGGCCGTAAGGCGGGTGGTTTTATGAAGTGAAACGAAATAAAATTGTATCGAGAAGTAAAGACAGTACCCAAAACCTGTTCTCGATACAAAATGCCTAACGGCATTCCACTCGAACTGACGGGGAAGCACTAGAACTGACGATAGCGTTTAGAATCTTAGCACCAACCAAATCCCCTCCCCTTGGGGGAGGGATAGGGTGGGGTCTATTAGGAGTGCCTGTCCCGCTTTTTAGCGGAAGGAAAAGGTGGCTTCGACGTAAGAGAAGACGGAAGGGGGTAGCCTGGGTGGCAATCTGCTTCTTACTGTGAACAACACCAATAAACAGTTTAATGTTTTATGTTCAAAAGTTGAAAGTTGAAAGTCTTCACGGAGATTGGGCGTTGGAAGAACCTAGAGCCTAGATGCTAGAGCCTAGACTAAAGTCTTGTGTTGAAAGTCGTCACTTCGAGCCCGCCAGCCGGTCGGGCAGGTGATTTTGCATAACGAAGTGGAGCAAAATTGTATCGAGAAATAGACGGCGTGCAAAAACCTGTTCTCGATACAAAATGCCTAACGGCATTCCACTCGAACTGACGGGGAAGCACTAGAACTGACGATAGAATAAAACCCGTCATTGCGAGCTTGCCTAGCCGTTAGGCAGGCATAGCGCGGCAATCTGTTCATGAGATTGCTTCGTCACCTCGCAATGACGAATTCTTCCGAAAATCTAAACCATTAACCCGATGGTAAATTTTCTCATTTTCAAATTGACTCATTTTCAAATTTCCACATTGCTTCATTTTCAAATTGCTTCATTAACCCATTGGTACATTATCACATTGGTACATTTTCACATTAAACCATTTCCACATTGACTCATTGTCTAATTAGCCTCCTCCGATCAATGACTTTTGGCTATCCCGTAATTGCGAGTTTACCTGCCGATAAGGAGGCCTGCCCACCTATCAGGAGAGTATTCTTTGGTGGAGGGTTATTAGTTACCCTTAGAGAATTACACCATAAAACCCGTTTTAAAATCAAAAAACAAACAATAATTAGTCGCACTTAAAGAATACCCATAAAACATTGTTTACCAAAATTTTACGTATCAAAACCTATAAGTTTTAAGGTAATGAACGAGATAAAAGACACAATAACAAAATATTTATTTTGGAATAGTAATATTTAGTATATTTCTCTTTCTAATTCAGGTATTTAATGAAATTATATTATAGATATTTAGTGACCGGGATTTTTACTATTATTTTGATGGGTTGCCAAAGTGAGGAAATAGAATTTGATCCCACTGTTGATCTGGCAATAGGAATAATTGCCGATTGCCAATACTGTGAATGTGAAACTAAAGAAACGCGATCTTACAAATATTCTCTCAATAAATTGGAAGGGGCTATTGAACAATTTAATACAGAGCCCCTAAATTACACTATTCACCTCGGGGATTTTATTGACAGGGATTTCGCTAGTTTCGATCGCCTACTGCCTATTTGGGACAAACTCTCCTCTAACAAATATCACGTTCTGGGCAACCATGATTTCAATGTTGTGGATTCTTTAAAGCCAAGGGTATTGGATCGTTTAAATCTCACTGACAGGTATTACAGTATAGTTGAAAACCATTGGCGGTTTATTGTCTTGGACGGTAACGATTTAAGTTTTCATGGGGCATATAACCTACAGAAAAAGAAACAAACAGATTCCCTGTATTCCCAGATATTACAATCCAAAGTCCACAATAAACCGGCTTGGAATGGTGGTCTTAGTCAAGAGCAATTAGTTTGGCTGGAAAATGAACTGATTACTGCTGAGGAAAATAATGAGCGAGTTGGCCTATACTGCCATTTCCCCATTGCCGGAAACGAGTTTACCGAAATTTTATGGAACAGTGAACAGATCTTAGCCCTGATTGACAAATATTCATGCGTAAAATTTTATTTTAATGGACATAACCATGATGGAGATTATTTGAAAAGAAATGGCGTGCACTATCTTACCTTTAAGGGAATGGTCGAGACCGACAACAACTCTCCCTATGCCTCTGTAATGATAGTTAAAGATAACATTTACATCAACGGACATGGGGGTGAACACTCAAGAAAATTAAAGATCAAGGAATAAAGGAAGAAATGCAGTTAACAGTTTTGAGTATTTAAAAACGAGAATCTAGAGCCTAGAAACTGGACCAAGGTCTTATATTCAAAGTTTAAGGTTCAAAGTCTAAATCCCTTTTAGCGAGACTGTTTATTTAAGTGTGTCATAATTCAAAATTTTATAAATTATGACTACAATGGAAAATTCAAAAAAGACAAAAGAAGATCTTGAGCAATT
>NZ_JALKBB010000066.1:0-3999 GCF_023016025.1 Arenibacter sp. S6351L
TGAATACCTTGAGCACCGGTTTCTCCAGTATTACCTTTCTCGCCTTGATCACCTTTTAGACCTTGGATACCCTGTTCACCAGTTGCTCCTGTAGCTCCGGTTTCACCTTTTTCACCTTGAGCTCCAGTATCTCCCTTGTCACCCTTATCACCTTTTTCACCAGTTGCTCCCTGAATACCTTGCTCTCCAGTTGCTCCTGTGGCACCAGTCTCACCTTTTTCACCTTGTTCTCCAGTGGCACCAGTGGCTCCTGTAGCTCCGGTTTCACCTTTTTCACCTTGAGCTCCAGTATCTCCTTTGTCACCTTTCTCACCTTTGTCACCTTGAGCTCCGGTATCACCTTTTTCACCCTGTTCACCAGTCGCTCCAGTTTCGCCTGTTGCACCAGTATCACCTTTCTCACCTTGGTCCCCCTTATCTCCTTTGTCACCTTTTACACCTTGGATACCCTGTTCTCCGGTAGCACCAGTGGCTCCGGTCGCACCGGTGTCTCCTTTCTCACCCTGTTCACCAGTCGCTCCAGTTGCTCCTGTGGCACCAGTATCACCTTTTTCACCTTGTTCTCCAGTGGCACCAGTGGCTCCTGTAGCTCCGGTTTCACCTTTTTCACCAGTAGCACCGGTATCTCCTTTGACGCCCTGGTCGCCTGTGGCTCCGGTCGCACCCGTGTCTCCTTTATCTCCTTGATCACCCTTTACACCCTGGATACCTTGCTCTCCAGTAGCACCAGTAGCTCCAGTTGAACCTGTAGCACCGGTTTCTCCAGTATCTCCCTTGTCACCCTTTAAACCTTGGATACCTTGCTCTCCAGTTGCTCCTGTGGCACCAGTATCACCTTTTTCACCTTGTTCTCCAGTGGCACCAGTGGCTCCTGTAGCTCCGGTTTCACCAGTATCTCCTTTTACTCCTTGGTCTCCCTTAGCTCCAGTTTCTCCTTGTATACCTTGAATTCCTTGGGCTCCAGTAGCCCCGGTATCTCCTTGATCACCCTTTGCTCCAGTATCACCTTTGTCTCCCTGGTCGCCTTTGGCTCCGGTCGCACCAGTATCTCCTTTGGCCCCAGTAGTACCTGTAGCTCCGTTTGCACCAGAAATACCAGCAGGCCCTTGCGGACCTGTTAGGTTTGGGGTTGTAAATTTTGTTCCGTCTGTATAATTGAAAGTAAATGTCCCGTTGCCATTATCGACAGTAGATTGTATGCCGACACCCCCAGTGGCAGTTGAACCGCCTGTACAAAGGCTATTCCATTGTGTTCCGTTGTAAAAGAAAACGCAGCGCGCATCGGTGTTGAATACCATTGCCCCACGAAGTGGTTTAATGGATTGCATTTGTGTATTGGAAACTCTAGTAAGTACAAATGCTTTGGTAGTACTCTCCAATTCAACTATGGAAGCTGCATTAATGCTGTTTGGATTTTCACCAATCTTTACTTGTGCAGTTGCAAAGGTGCAACTCATCAAGAACACTAAAAGGAGTAATTTTTTAAAGTCCATTCAAGGGGAATTAGGGGTGCAATGACCTATATAAACCCAAATTTAGATGACTAATTATGGAATGTTAAAAAAATGTTGTGAACTGGATAAAAGGAGTTGTGTACATATCTTATTGAAAATTAGGTCTATAAAATATGCCTTTGGTCGAACGCTAAAAAGAAGGAAGAGCCCTACAAAACGGTTAAGGTTATTAGAGTTTGTAATTTGATTTGTAAGCCATTTTAAGCAAAGGATTTTGATAATAATTCTGCATCAATTACCCAAAATGATTGAATAATTAGAGCGACAAAAGTTGCGAATCCTTGGATTTGTGTAGTAGGGGAACTTTTATAAGGGGATGCTTCAATTGGCTTGACTTTAGATAGTTCAATCCAAAATGTTATTGGCTGCACAAATGTGGACTTCAGCTTCCCACCCCTTCCGTCTTCTCCTTTGGTCGAATCCACCTTGTCCTCCCGCGGAAAACGCGGGACAGGCTCCTCTCAAGAGGGGAATTTAGTTCTTCAATGTTTGAACTTTCAATATTCAACTTTGAACATTCAACTTTTTAGTGTTCCAAATACAAGAACCCCTGATAGTTAAGTTTAAGATCTTTCATGGCAATCACATAAAAATATACACCATTGGGCAATCCGGCTCCGCGGTTTATGACCAAATTGTCCACATTGGAGTAGCCTGTGAAACCGTTGGTGTAATTGTTTTCCTCATATACTTTTTGGCCTTGGCGGTTAAAAATTCTGATGGTATCGTCCTCAGAGAGTTCCAGTTCCTCTATGTATAGGGCATCGTTAACCCCATCCCCATTGGGGGTTACCAGGTAATTGTCCAGCGTAAGCAATTCTTTGGCGGTGGCTTCGGAGGCAAAGGTGATTAAGGCATAATCGTCCGGTACAAAATTATCCGAAATTAAAAACCCCTGACTTAGGTCGCCCACCACGGAAGCAGCGCCCAGATTTACCCAAGATCTGCCGCTAATGCTCCAGCCTACGGGAATTAACTTGGCCACATCCTCTGTAAGGGCGGCTATATTGCTGCGTTCGTTCCAGCTAATTTGTATGTTAGAGGAAACGCTGCCTTCCAAATGCCAAAATTCTACCTGACTAATATCTCCCATGGTCCTAGGCTTTTTGGTGGGGTCAAAGCTTTCAGGAAAGGTGGTTGGGTTGGTCGGATTTTCCAAATAATAGGCGCATTTGGCAAAACTATTGGTGCCGCTACTATTGAGCGTCAAGGACCGTAATTGTTGTGCATCGCCCACCGGAAAAATAAAATTCTGTTCGTTGTTGATGGTTACATAACCATCTACCTTGGAAAGATCGCCTTCGCCTACATAAAAGGCATCCTGCAGAAAATTAAAATAAATATCCTGTTGTGCCCTTGGGGTCATAAAGTTGCCCGCCACAAAATTGGTGTTGGAGCTGACACTCATGCCTGTGTTGAGCATTACCCCCTGGTCATTGGCAATTTCGGTATCGAAGAACACCGGCATAAAGGCGCCAGAAACACTGATCATGTTACTGCCATAAAAACCTGCCAGGCCCAAATTCTGGTCAAAGGAAGCATTGTTGATCAGATCTGTATGAAACCCTATCTGCCCCTCATTGTGGATACGGATGTTGCCAGTGTTGTACAGGGCCGTTTGGGCCTGTATCCCTAGGGGTAGCAACAACGCGAGGATGTAGATTAGGTTCTTCATGTTCTTTGGGCCAATACCCTTAGTGCTTATTTTTTAATAATGCCTTTATTTCTTCCATGTCCTTACGGAGCGACTGTAGTTCTGCGGACAGGGATTCGTTTTCGGTTTTAAGTTGATCTATTTTCTTTTCCTGCTCTATGGTATGGAGGAACAATTCCTCTATTTTTTCGAGATTAAGTTTGGATGCCTGTCCTAAGTCCCAAAAACCTTGTTTCTTAATTTCCGCTGAAGATTGAATACCTGGTAAATGATGATGTTTTTTTACGAAGGCTTCTATTTGCGCCAAGGTTTGGAAGTCATAACTTTCTTTTAAATCAGAATTCCCTAAAAAGTATTTTTGGAAGACGTAGTCTGGATGTACTTGGCCAGATGCAGTAGTTGATATAGTTCCACCAACAAATAGGTTTCCTGTCGTAGTTACTGCATTACCATTAATATTTCCAGTAGTAATAATATCTAGAGTACCAAAATTGGGGGATATTTTTGTTCCTGCTATAGCAGCGGAATTTGAAATGTCTATATCTGCTATAGTTCCGTTAGCTATTTTTAGTGAAGTGACTGCTCCATTTTTTATCTTAGCTGCTTCAATTGCCTCGTCCGCAATATCATCTTTCTGTACCTGTCCGTCGAGGATTTTGTCGGTGGTCACGGCATCGTCTGCAATTTGTGCTGTATTTATACTCAGTGGGGTAACTGCAATATTATAGGGGTTACCTGTTGTTCCCGAACCCGAAACTGATACGGTTGCACTTCCGTTCACCTTTGTTTCTGAGCCATCGGAAGAATCCACACTGACCAGGACATATGGAT
>NZ_JALKBB010000067.1:0-3656 GCF_023016025.1 Arenibacter sp. S6351L
TTAACAAGGATAACTCAGTGCCTTTATTCATCAATGTAATTTAAAGTGCAAAGAAATAAATTATTCACTTCAGACCCAAGTTTTGTTCTTGATCCATTATCCACTCCCCTATTTGGAAGAGGAATGTGAGTGCAACCTTTCTGAGAAACTATCTGATGCTGCAGGATTTTTGGTTGAGACCATCATGTATTGTCCGAAATCTGGAAGTGGTTATTATGAAGGTGGGCACGTATAATATAGATGTATTCTGAAGAAAAACAGTGCACAACAGAGCTTAAAATTAGTACCGGATTCTGGCTAAATCCAATGGTTTTTGTATATTTAAAAAGTCCGCCAAATTGAAAATTACACGATAGCAAATTATTCCAAATTTGGCTTTTAAAATGAAAAGATAAAAATACCCCCCGAACGCCTGCCTGACCACATTCGGGCGAAGGCAGGCAAAAAGCTTGGCAGGCGGAAACTGGCCAACGCGCCAACTCGCCCGCTGATATAGCAGACGGCGTACCTCCGCACTACGCTTAGCTCAACCGTTGTGCACAAGCGCAATGGTATAATTTAATGTTTTTTTTAATTTTGGAATATGGCACTTGACCTAAAGAAATTTTTCATTTCAAACCAGCATTGCAATAAAATTATAAGTGATGATTACATGTTTATTGAATTTAATTGCCCCATTGAAATGGAAAATTTTAAATTATGGACAGAAATTCCATTTTTAGCTTATATAGTTAGTGGCAGAAAAGATTGGACAACTTTAAATAAAACCTATTGTTTAAAAGAAGGAGATGCTGTTTTTGTTAGAAAAGGTGTTTTTAAAACCAAGCAATATTTTGAAGAGAATTATTGTAGCCTACTTTTTTTTATTACAGACGATTTTATAAGACGATTTTGTAAAGAACATCATGAAGCTCTGCCTAAAACTTCAGCAGACTTTCTTGAAAATCAAATTTATAAAATCAATGTTAATGACCCTTTAAGCTCGCTTTTTTTAACAGTTTTCAATTATTTAAAAGCTGGGAAAGAAATACCAAAAGGTCTGGTAGAAATGAAATTTAAGGATCTTTTATTTAATATCACAATAGATCCGTTAAACAGAGAGTTGGTGGCACTCTTTAATTCTATTCAACAAGTTGAAAAAACTAATCTCAATGATGTGATGATTAAAAATTTTCAAAGTGATCTAACGCTGGAAGAGTATGCACGTTTATGCGGGAGAAGCTTGTCCACTTTTAAAAGAGATTTTCAAAATCATTTTAAAGAAACACCAGGTAAGTGGCTAAATAATAAACGTCTTGAGTATGCCAAAATGTTGCTTCAAAACCAAGATTTAAATATCAATGATGTCTGTTGGGAAAGTGGTTTTAAGAATACTTCACACTTTAATAGTGCTTTTAAGAATAAATACAAATTGCCCCCTAATCAGTTCAGAAAAGAGCATTACAATCTTTAGATTTTATTTTTCTGATATTTTCTTTTCTTTTAAAACTTGAACTTTTTAGCAAACAAATCGAATTTTAAAGTAAATCTAAGACTTTAAATACAGAATACATATACCCTATTGAATCTGAAACAGGTAAAAAAGTCCATAAAGAACTATCGGAAATCAAATAAAATCTTACATAAAAGCATCTCTAAACCATGACCATCCATAAAAAGATGGTTTTTTTTTGCTTTGAACTTTTTACCAAATAATTTGAACTTTAGAGTAAATCCTACACTTCGCAATCGCAATACATTTGTATCAAACAAATATTACTAATTAAAATATTAAAAAAATGGAAGCAACAACTGTAAACATGAAAAACGGAGTAAACGTAGATCAATTAGTAGAAACAATTGGTCACATTCAAGATCAACCAGAATTGGCTAAATTCGAATTCAGAGCCAAAAACAATTGGATTCAAGGAGGACATTGTGTGTCTAGTGTTAAAGGATTCTATGGTGCAGGTCAAGAAGACTCAACACGTGAAGAAACTTTCACATTGGCATGTAGTCATCCACAAGTATTATTAGGAGCCGACGAAGGTGCTACACCACCAGAAGTAGTACTTCATGCTTTAAGTTCTTGTTTAACTGGAGCCATGGTTTATCATGCTGCAGCAAATGGAATTGATATTGATGGCGCAGAATCTAACATTAAAGGCACAGCAGACTTGCATGGTTTTTTAGGATTGGATCCTGAAGTTCGTAAGGGATTTAACGGCATTCACTTTAAACTAAAAGTAAAATCGGATGCTACTGTTGAACAATTGGAAAATTTGGCAAAATTTTCGCCTGTATTCGACATGATTACTAATCCAACACCTGTTACAATCGAAATTGTAAAGGAGTAATTTCTTTAAAAAAGACTACTCTATAAAGTTAGAGTAGTCTTTTTTATTTCAATCAAAAAGCAAAAGAACTTTCACTTCATTACCATGAAAACTAAAAAACACATAACCGTTTGTGGTAACACGGCAGTAGCACGAATAGCTTACAAAACCAACGAGGTTTGCGCTATTTATCCTATTACGCCATCTTCAAAAATGTCAGAATTAGTAGAACAATGGAGTGCAACAAAACAAGAAAACATATTTGATACTATACCTTCAGTCTTCGAAATGCAAAGTGAAGCAGGAGTTGCTGGTGCAATGCATGGTGCTTTACAAACGGGCACTTTATCTACAACGTTTACAGCATCACAAGGTTTATTATTAATGCTGCCTAACATGTATAAGATTGCTGGCGAATTAACGCCAAATGTCATTCATGTTGCAACAAGAAGTATTTCAACCCACGCCTTATCAGTTTTTGGAGACCATAGTGATATTATGGCTGTTAGAAGTTCCGGTTACGCCATGTTAGGATCAGCTTCAGTACAAGAAGCACAGGATTTTGCTTTAATATCCCAAGCGGCAACCTTACAATCTAGAATTCCATTTATACACTTTTTCGATGGTTTTAGAACATCACATGAAACTTCTAAAATTGAAGAAATTTCAGATTCAATCATCAATGAAATGATGGATTTCGAATGTATTCAAAATCATAGAAATAGAGCCTTAAATCCAAACAATCCCGTAATTAGGGGAACAGCGCAAGGCGCAGAGGTGTTTTTTCAAAGTAGAGAAGCAGTGAATCCATACTATAATTCGTGTCCTGATATTGTTCAAAATAAAATGGATGCTTTCGCGGAATTAACTGGAAGGCATTACAAAATATTCGATTATGTCGGAGCAAAAAATGCTGAATATATTATTATTTCAATGGCTTCATCAACTGAAACCGTTGAAGAAACTATTAATTATTTAAATGCTAATGGTGAAAAGTACGGATTGATAAAAGTACGATTGTTTAGACCTTTCAGTAAAAAACACATTATTAAAGCCTTACCGGAAACCGTAAAATCGATTGCTGTTTTAGACCGAACAAAAGAACCTGGTGCAACAGGAGAACCTTTATATTTGGATGTAGTTCAATCTATTTTCGAAGCCTTTCAAAATAAAGAAATCTCAATATTTCCTAAAATTGTTGGAGGTCGTTATGGTTTGTCATCAAAAGAGTTTACACCAAATATGGTTGTAGCCTTCCCTAAAAATAGGACAGTATAAAATTCGAATTTATTAATTTTAAATTTTAACTGTCACATGAAGAAAAGCAAGTTTAGCGAAAGC